>NZAU01000095.1 GCA_002686215.1 Candidatus Woesearchaeota archaeon | reverse complement strand
GAAGTTGTGTAATTATTTTTTGATTGATAAACACCATCTATATATACTTGAGTAGCAACCTCATTAGTGATGCTCATTGAAAGTACATATGCTGTAGTTGAACCGTTACCTGTAAAATTGTCTCTAGATATAATACCATCAACCGCAACCATATGTATTAATTCAACTGATACTGTATTAGGAGGTGCCGTAGAAAATGTTACAGTGCTACCACTTGTAGTATAATTATCTTTTGATTGATATACACCGTCTAGATATACTTGAACATTATTTTCACTAACAATAGCTGAAGTTGTATTAAATGTTGTAGTTGAACCATTTGCAGTATATACATTTTTTTCAACAGTTACAGTTCCACCTCCACCCCCTGATGCAGTTGATGCTATAGTTACTTCTTGTGCATTATTTCTAGTAAGTGTAATATTACTACCAGCTGTAAGCTGCACCGTTGAATCTGTACCAGATCCAGCATCTAATAATATATCTACATTNNTACCATCTTGTGTNGCGCTTAATGTATATGTATCNCCNTGTGATCCTGTACCAAATTTTGTATANCTNCCCATTAAAGCATGAGCAGAACATTGGTAATATAATATAGGAGGAGTTGATACCGAAGGTATTATCTGAGTGTAAGCACCCGCATTTCCTGGTGTNCCNCTTGTAGTTACTCCTGTNGTATATGCTGTAGTCTTTGCNGCATCCTCGTAAAATCTAAGTGGATGTCCGCTGTTTGAACTNTGTGATTGATCAAACTTATATGTATTACCCGGAGTAAATTCAAGATACGCTCCTTCAACGCCATCTATTACATACCCATTAGAGCTACCATTNCCATGCTCAGGGTGTGCCGCAGTTTTAGCAGCAACAGTAACCGCAAGAGTCTGAGCAGCATCGCTATGTGCTATTGCTCGGTGCGCTGAAAGCTCTAGTGGCGATCTGAATTTAACACTCATATATTATATTGCTTGAATTAATACTTTTATATCATTTGTTGNAGGTGCTGCTGAAAAACTAACAGTAACTGCAGCAGTTGATGTTCTTACTACATCTGCAATAACAGTGTCATAAGAAGATGCATCATAAAGTTGTACAATGACATCTCTAGTATTTAAATTGTGTGTAACAGTATATGATGTATTTGTACCATCACCTATAGCTGTTTTAAATGTTTTAGTTGCAAGAGAAACAAATCCTGAAGATACAGAAAAATCTGCTGAATCATATCCAGATATACCTTTAACTGCTGCACCTGCTGTTGCTGCTGCTGTAGCTAAATCAATATTAGATTGTACAATTGTAAAATCAGTTAAAGCAGGTGTTGAACTAGCTGCTATTGCTACTTCAACTATAATTAAATCACCAATTCTAACTTGCTCNCCTAAAAAACTACCGTCAGCAGTTACNGTATANGTGTCNCCTTTGCTGCTAGCAATATTAGAACCACCAGTTAATGCAGGNGAATTTGTTGATGCATTATATGCACCTTTATATTCTAACATTCCAGTTGCAACAGTATCTACNTATGCTTTAGTNGCNGCNTCTTGNGCNGCNGTTGGNTCTGTAACATTTTGTATTCTTGCNTTNATACCTGTAGTTACAAAATCATATATNTGATCTCCAGTAGCAAGTGCTGTTCCATTATTNGCTACAGCNGNTGTAGTTATAGCTAAACTAGGTATTGGNCCTGTACCATTTGTAATAGCAAGNTGATTAGCTGTAGTTGTCTGTATTGCAGTTAAATCACCACCTGCAGAAAGCCAAGCTGTACCGTTATAAAACTTTATAACGTCATCGGTAGAATCATAATATATCTGACCCTCCACCGGATTTGAAGGAGCTGTGCCTAATACCTGAATACGAGCATTTTGTAACTCGTTTTTATTCAGGTCTAAATTGTTTAAATATTTTATTGCCATTTTTTTTTAGTTTAAATATGCTTTTCCTGAAAATGATGAAGAAAATGATATTGTAATTTCGTTTGCATTAACATAAGTTACAGCACCTATAACTACATTACCNGAACTATCTACAACNGTAACACTTGGATATGAATTTAAATTATGTGTTATCGTCCAATTATTAGAAGCTGANGATTGATTAAATTCAAATGCAGGNGNTGAAAGNCCNGAAGGAGNTATTGTTAATACTTCNCCNGCNGGTGTACCAACACTTCCTTTNTGTGTTAATGCTAAAAGATATGCAGTTTCATTACTAATTAAAGATTTTGAATCAACAAGATAAACNCCNTAAGAGGTNGCTTCTGATGAATCTANATCTGTAACTTTNATAAATTGATTTATAATAAGATCAATTACAGGNACAANGCTTACTCCATTTCTATTTGTTTTACTTATAGCAATACCTGTTANATTAGCCCATCCATATTGTGTTGGNGCTGTTGGNTCTACTTGATACCTAAATTCGCCTGAAGCAATTGTTTGATTAGAATAAGTACCAGCATAGTTATATTGAAATCCTGTTCTCGTTGTATCAGCACCACCTGTTTGTGCAAAGTATTTTGCAATTTCTTCTATCTGATAATTTTTAGTAGAATTATCGGTTATATCCGTTCCAACGAGCCTATCGCCGCCTTGAATAACAGAATCATTTGTATATTGTTTTATTCTAGCCATTTTTTAAGGATATATAGTAGCATTAGCATTAATTGTTCCGCCTCCTCCATTAAATGTTTGACAGCTTCCAACTACTCCATATGCATTAGCGTTAAATCTGTAATATCCTATTATAGGATTTAATAGGGTAGTACCATCAGAAGCATATTGATTTGAAGTCCACCTTACAGTAACACTACCTGATGCTCCGCTTGTACCTGAGGGCCAACCTTGTGCACCTCCCATTTGTATCTGCGAAGAACCACCTGTTAAAGAAGGTAAATTATTAGTCATATAATCCGGATGATTTGGAGAGTTATACATGCCTAATCCTGATTCACTAATACTAATATATGAAGCAGTAAGCCCCCCAAAGTTCCATGCATACGTTACATCCCACACTGTAGGCGCTGCATAGTATACAACTCCATTTATTGTTGTAGTAGTTTTTGATACTTCAGCTATAGACACAGTATAAGTACCGGTATAATTTGTTATACCAGGGCCCGCGGTTTGATTAAAACTTGACACAAAAGTTGATCCGCCTCCTTGTAACACAGTTGATCCTGTAGGAGTTAATGTACTTGTTATTGTTCTAGCACTTCCCGTACATCCTGTATCACTTACAGAAATATTTATATCTTCAGGAGAACCTCCTAAAGTATATGACCCACCTCCAGAACCATTTGAAGCAGAAACATTAAAAGTAGAACCAGCCTCACCGGTTACTCTGAACACTCTAGTGCCTCCTGCATATGATAAATTTGATGTATCTGTAAATACCGCACTTTGAATTTCTTTTGTGCTAGGAAATATTTCACTATGCCCTACGAATATCTTTGAAACATTAGATATACCTAGCTTTGCAGCCGATATATTTGCGTTCTGTATATTTATAGGCATATTATGTTATAATATAAAATGTATTTGGATCGTATATGTCAACTTGGTAACCGCTAGCCGCTGCTGATGTATATGCAGGTGTAAAAGCTACAGTAACAGTTGTACCAGATGGTACTGCTGAAACTGTTCCCTGTGTTCTTGTAGTATTACCTGATGTACCTGTTACAAATACAACATCATTTACTGAAAATATACTTGATGAGGTTACTGTAAAAGTTACAGAAGAAGCACCAGATGGATTACCTGATGTTGTAGCTCCTGTTTGTTTTAAAGCATCGTATTGTGTTTGTGTACCTTTCCAAAAATTAAGAAGCTTTTCGTTGTTTCCAGTAGCAGCATCATAATAATGTTGACCACCTATTCTTGTTGTTAAATTTGCCATTTTTTATTTTTTATACGGCACCATTTTATTGAGCCATTCTTGTCTTTTATCGCAATTACAATTGCCGCCAGTTATTGATTTAACTACTTTTGTAATTCCAGTAAAATCTGTTATAGTTTTTACGGTGTCGCCTAATCCTTTATTTTTTGTAAAATCCATCTTGTGCAGATTTTATAGTATTTAAAAAATTGTTAATATATTGTGCACCATTTACATTAAACCCTGGAGCCACTTGTAACACCGGTACATTTTCTGGTGCAAAACCTTTGTAGTCTGGTTTATCTACAAATACAGTTTCTATATTTAATTCTTTAGGAATATGTGTAGCTTCACATTGTTCACAATCTATTACTTTATATAATTTCATTTAATTTTATTTAATTTATAAACCTGTAAATGTAACAGAACAACTACCGCCATAGCCTCCACTGTTACTAAATGTTTGTACTATACTGGTTTGACTGCTTTGACATCTAACTAATACATTTAAATAGTTACTGCATTGACCACTCATACTCCAATTTAAAGTACCTCCTCCTCCTGCATTCCATACGGTAGCTATGTCATAACATCTTACAAAGGGGGCTGTACATGCCGAATGACTATTATTGCTTGGTAAATTATTCCAAGCAGCCCATGTTTCTTGGGAGGCTCCACCTACTGTACCTGTATAACTATTTCCTGATGCAGAAGCCGGTAAAGTTACGCCTGTAGACTGTGTTCTAGAAATTGACGCTGATCCTACCCCTGGAATGTTATAGCTGTCAAAAGTCCATCGCCCAGCGGTACATGTAGTGCCTGGCCCACCTGTAGTGCTATTATTAATTCCCGCACCGCTAATACCTCCTGATACTGATGTTGTAAATGAACTTCCACCTGATCCGCTAAAATTTGAAGTAGATATGCTTAAACTTGCAGAATAAACTTGAGATGTTGGTGCATTAATTGTTAAATTATCATAATCAGAATCTATACTACTGTTTGGATATGTTGAAGGTCCTGAAACAGTAAAAGTTGCCGTAGTATTACTTGGACTGCCATAACCTGTTACGCTATATGTATATGGAGATTGTAATCCTGTAATGGTTGGTGCATTTTGATATGCTTGACCAGAAGCAGCTGTTACAGACCACGAAACTGCAGCGGTTGGCGATACCGATTGACCAGGAGCGCCTTGGAATATTTTAGGATTAGGAGAAACACCAGGATAATCTGAAAAAGATATTTGAGTTTCATTTATATAAAATGAATTTGTACCTTTATAACCGTTCTCAATGTTTGCTGAAGCTTTATATAGCTTACCACTGGCTATTTCTGTAGTTCCTTTATATACTGGCATATTAAGCTGTTACAAAATATAGTGTATTAGCATCTTTAGATCCTAATGCTGCATATTGTGCAGCTGTACCTGTCCAAACTAAAGCATTTGCTGTTTGATTCTGATCATCTACGTTTGTAGCTGTTGTAGCTGTTGTAGCTGAAACTGATGCCGTTGAATTATTTACAGGATTAGAAGCTTCTCCTCCTGGATAAAATGTTTTAATATCTGGCATGATCTTATGTTATTAGCCAACCAATTGTACCGTTTACATATAAACATCTTATTGGTTGATTATTAGTTATTGTTATTGATTGACTAGATCCTTCTATTGTTGTACTTGCAATAGTTACAGTTCCTGTACCTGTTTTTTTAAGTACAACTTCATCACCAGCATTTAAACTAGCTGTTGGCAATGTTACTGTATAGTTAGAACTGCCTGTAAGTACATTTATTGAGTTTACAACTAAATTAGCAGTTCCTGATATTACGTTTCCTGTTGCGTTAGTTATTCCTAGAAGACCAGCGCTTGGTAAATCTATTTGTAGTCCCATTAGCTAATTCCGTTTATTACCCAGCCATTAGCAGCATCTGAATAGAATAATTCAAATGAAGATGTTTGTTCATCTAAAGCTAATGAGCTAGCTCTCATTATTTTTTCTGATCCATTTGGATTTATTGTCCAAATATATGCTGATTGACTATAATTGCCATTAGCATCAAATGCAGATAAGTTTGTAAATTTAATACTATCTCCCGCTGCTCCAGCTGGAAGTGTTACTGTTTTATCTGCTGTTATATTAGAAAGTATATAATACTTCCAAGCAGCCACTGTTGTATCTGCTGTTAAAGCACCTCCGTAAGCATAACCTTGTTTTAATACAACCTGTCCATTAGCCGGCGCTGTTTCTTGTAGGTTTGCAAAGTTTATAGAATTTACCGCTACATCTGTTAAAGAACTAGGCACATAGTCATAAGTAGCTCCATTAGCAGTTGCTAAAATACTAAGTGCCGCATGCGAAACTGCTTTAGTAGATGTATCGTATTGTAAAAAGTTTGGCTTAGATGCATTAGGTATATCATTTAATTTTAATACTTCAGAATTTACATTAAACTCACTTGTATTAACAGTAATAATACCTTGTCCTTGTTTACCAAATGTTATATTAAGGTTTGTTTCATTCTCAGCTACTATTTGATAAAGATTAACTGTTGAATCATTAATTAAACCTCCTACAGATGGAAAAGCTGTACTATATGTGCTTTCTACAAAATATAATGCTTGTGTTGAAGGTGTAGCATCAAATAAAGTTTTTATAGCTGTATGATTAGCTGAAGATAAAACTACACTTGTTGCATTAGCATTTATATTTATTCCTGAAAAACTTGCAGGTGATGTTGCTGCTTGAAACAAGGCACCATTACTTTGACGTATTCCGTAGAATAACCTACCCATAGTAATATTACCAGATGGGCCCGCTAAAGTTTCCGAAAGACCAGGAAGAGCTGACGCAACTCCTGATGCTAATTCAGGTAAATCAAAATAGTCTGTACCTATTTGCAGTTGTGATAATAATCCTTGATCGGTTAAACCAGATAAACTAGATGGATTTCCTTCTACAGGAACTATTTGTGCACCTGTAGCAACACCTGAAGAATTTTGAAGTGATATACCGGATGCTGATAATACAGATCTTGTACCGTCAGTTGCAATTGCTGTAACAGTATTTTGCCCCATAACAGTTCTACCGTTATTTGCAGTACCATCTGTATCTCTTACAATATCTGTTGTAAATCTAGTATTGTTTGAAATTATAGTTTCACCTGCACCTGATATAGTTAGGTTTGTGCCATCTGTACCCATAGATACATTAGGAGCAGTGTCACCAAATACAATAGTAGACTCAGAATCTTTTAAATTTATAGATCCNTGNATATTTAAATTTCTAGGATCATTATTTGGNCTATCTGTACCAATTGTAACATCCCCTGAATCTATAACTAAATCTCTAGTAATTTTTAAATCACCAATTACTTGAGTTTCTATTTGTTGTACACCTGTTAAAAATGTAAACTCAGTAAATGCNACNTGACCTCCTGTNTANGTTTGATCAAGTGTTACATTNAATCCCCANTCTGTATATTTATTATTACCACTTGTGGTATANTGTGATACATTAGGTTCAGCTGATGCTGAAGTAAACGTAGGCGCATTAAATGAAGTTACGGTGCCTGTGTAGTTTACACCACCCAGAACACCGGAAAATGTTGCTGAATTATTTGCAAAGTCAGCNAAGTCATANTCTAAAGCAAATTGACCGTCATTNTAATCTCTAATTACTAGAAATACTTGACCTGTACCGAGTGTATTCAAATATATATCTGTACCGGTATTTACTGTAGNNCTTTTAAGTACAACGTTNGTTANTACAGAACTAGCTAAAGTTCTTACTAATGACTTTTCATACGCTGTACCTTCTCTGTTTACTGAAAGAAAGAAGCCTAAAGGAACAGAATCNGGAATATTATTTACAGTATTCCCNTCTCCTATAATATACGTCTTTAGACTATCTATAGTATAATTTTTAGTTGCTAATGCGGAACTTGAATTTGCATCAGTACCCAAAAGTTTATCACTTCCTTCGACAGTAGAGTCTATGGTATATGTACTGATTCTTGCCATTATTTATTCTTTAATTGTGTTCCTTTATTACTAAGCTTTGCTTTAGCTGTTATTGGTTTTGTTGCATGTGCAATTTCTGATAAAGTTGAACTTACACTTACACCTGGTAAAACNTCGTATAAATTAATTTTTTTCTTTTTCATTTTTTTATTTTTTATCCGTTAGTTATAAGTGCAGCAATAACGCCGTTTACTTTTATTACGTCTCCTGTTGCCCATTTATATTCTTGTTGTATACCTTCTGGAGCTTTTAACATAACTATAGGGTAATCCACTCCTCCTTTAGTTATAGTCATAACTGCGGTTACACTATTGGGTCTTACTTTTACATCAAATACTANNTTNNCNGCATNNGTNTCATANNTACCATNAGCNNNNTTATANGGNCCNTTGCACATATTTTCNCTAAGTACTACACCTGTTATTATATCNCCGTTTGTTGGGTTNGATGCAGTNTATGTTATTTCACCTGTAGTAGNGCTTATTGTTGGTGTAACTGTTAAAATTGCCATTTGTTTTTATTTTTGTTCGTTAAATTTTTTAATAGCTTGGCTGTATACTTTATCAATATACGTTTCTCTTTTCATTATTTTGTTTCTTTTTGCAGATTGAGGTAGGTCTTCTTCNTCTATTAATATTTTGTATATTCTATTAATTAGATATTTACCTTTATAACTTACTTTGTATTTGTTATGATCTCCTCTGCGTCCACCGCCCTGATGTGATTTTTCAATCCATCCTTGTTTTTGCAGTCTATAGAATCGTTCTTTATCCCAGGAATAAAATAATGTACCTGTTTTAAAATCGTCTATTGTAAAATATATAATTGGGTCTAAATAAAATAAAAGTTCTAAATCAGCAACAGATAGCNCATTATTCTTACAAGCCCATCTTGATACTAATCTATAGTATTTAAGAAAGTCTACTTTAACTTCGCCCCTTTGAGCAAAATCTTTTCTTTCCATTACAATATAGCTACAATGTCTCTTATATTTATNACCTTATATATANTGTCTTTATGTTCTACTGGATGTCCTGCTATTCTATCAAAAAGAACAGTTTGTCCTTTNTTTAAAACACCNGGTCCAGATGATATAATATTAGCTTTTCTATATCTAATATCTTCTCTGTGCTTTTCAGCTAGTTCTAATCCTCCTTCAGTTTTTATAGAAGTTTCTAATATTTCTTCTAAAACTACATAATTACCTATTGCTTCCATTATTCTCTTATATTACTAATTACACAATCAGTTGATAGAATAGTAGTTGCTACGGAAACTGCGTTATTTAAAGCAGTCTTAGTAACTAAAAATGGATCTATAATGCCTTCTTTGCGCATATTTCTAGTGCATCCGCATGTTACATTAACCCCGTCTCCCCATTCTTTTAATTGAAAACGTTCAGGCAGTAACCCTGCATTAGATAATATTTTTGTATATGGTGCACTCAATGCTTCTTTTAGTATTTCAACACCNGCTAGTTCTCCNTGGTTTAATTCCATTTCCCANTCNGTTTGTGCTGCATATGCAAGTGCAGTNCCACCACCGGGTAGAATNCCTTCTTTTCTAGCTGCTTTTACAGCATGAATTGCATCATCCACTCTGTCTTGCTTTTCTTTAAGTTCAACTTCAGTATCAGCACCNACATATACAATGGATACACCACCGCATANTAATGCTAACCNGTCATTCAAATGCCTAGATAATAATTTATTATCTTCGTCATCAAGAGCAGTTTTTAAATATTCGATACGTTCTTGTGCNTCNTTTGGTTTTTCACCAATAACAAGTACCGTACCTTCACTATCTGAAATAGCCTTATCGGCTGATCCTAACATGTCAGGGGAGATTGCATCAATCGAGTCCCCAAGGCTTTCGTCAAAAACTTTAGCCCCGACAAGCAACGCGAGATCTTCTAATATATCCTTCCGCTTAAGTCCAAAGCTAGGTGGATCTACTACGTTGACCTTAATATTGCCCTTTACTTTATTCATTGCGAGTGCAGTCAGTGGCTGCGATTCTAAAGGTGCAATAATTAGTATGCTTCTATTGGACTTTATTGCATACTCTAAGATGTCCTGAATTTTCCTTACATTCGGTATTTCACTTGCACTTATAAATACCAATGGATTATCAAGTTCCGCTGTCTCTTTTTCTTTATTAGTATAAAAGTGCGGTGTTTTACAGGTACTACCAATTTTTGTTCCTTCAACTACATCAATGTACGTTTCACTATTTGGAGAAGTTTCCATAGTAACAATTCCATTTTCTCCAGCTCCTTCAAAAGCTTCTGCAATAAGTTTGCCAAGTTCTTTGTCATTATTTGCAGATATAGTAGAAACGTTATATAATTCTTTGCTATCAACTTTAACAGATTTATCAGCTAAAAAATTTATTACGTGTTCTTTAAATTTAAGTATACCGTTTTTTACATTNCTAAATGTATGCTCACCGCCTTTTTTANTATTGTATGTATCTATTATAGCTTGTGTTAGTACAATGGAGGTGGTTGTACCGTCTCCAGCTACAGAAGCAGTTTTTTGTGCTGCTTGTTTCATCATGGAAACACCTAAGTTTTCTACNGGGTCATTTAGCAAAATAGAATTTGCTACAGTAACACCGTCTTTAGTTACATAAGGATTTCCAAAGTCGTCTTCAATAACTACAGTTCTTCCGCTGGCTCCAAGTGTTGAGCCTACTGCTGTAGCTATTTTATTTATTCCGTTTATTAATTTTTCCTTAGCTNNTTGATCAAANTGAAGATCTTTAACAAGCTTAGGTCCTCCGAATTGTGCCATTTAATTTGATTTGATTTAATTTTGTTTTTAGCAATTCCATTTACGTCTTGCTGCTCGCCCTCTTTCTGATGTCCAGCTTTTAGAACGTGCACAAAACGATTTTCTTCTTTTTGCAGCTTTGCTGCCTTTTTTTAATTTTGATGGTGGTGTNGTAACTGCAGTCTTAAGTTTACTGCCTGGATTATCTCTTCTATATTTAGCAACCCCTTTAGCAGTCATCCCTCCACCTGCTTTTTTACCTCGGCCGCCACCTTTTTTTACTTTAGAATAATATCCTAAAGATTTTTTTCTTGATGGTGCGTTTTTACTAGGCATTTTAATTTTTCTTTTTTCTTCCTGGTTTTTTACGTGTAAATTTCTTTACTACTTCTTTAGCGTCGTCTANTGTATCTTCTACAAAATCTTCAACTTCATTTGGGATGCCATCTTTGTCTGCATCTTTAAAGTATCCTAATCTAGTAGCTACAATCATACCGACTGCTGCAAATAATAGTACTGATAATATAATTACAATAATTTCCATTTTAATTTAATATTTAAGTTAATCGTTTACGTTTTTCTTTTTTTGTTCCTTTACCGTCGTTACCTCTATTGGCTTTTACAGATTTAAACTTACCATCTTTATGATCGTAATCTTTACCGGTCAGAGAACGTCCCGCCTTCTTAGCAGCTCTTCTTTTTTTCTGGCTATCTGCTCGCTTTTGTTTGCGATCTGTGGAATTTGCATAACGCAAATCTCTAGCCGCTTTAGCCGCTCTGGCTTTAAGGGAAAGTTTCTGACTCATTATTTATTTATTTAAGTGGCTACCGTCACAATATCCTTCTGGATTTGAAGTGCCGCCACATTCACACATTGGTTTATTTATCATTGTTCATTACTTTTTTTGCCATGTATCGATCATCATGCTCTAATGCTGCTTTAAGNATAATCTTATCCATAACATTATCTTGATTCTCTAACATTTGTTTTTGTAAATCTATAACCATTTTTTCTAAATCNTCTTTTGATTTTACTAAAAGGTCAATTTGATTATTTTTCTTTTCTACCTCATTCTTAAGCGCGGTTACATCATCCGGCTTGGCACCTGTGATTGTTGAAACCACAATGCCGATACTTGCAGAGATAGTTCCGATAAGCATCATTACAACTTCTTTATTTGTATCTAATACTGGAAACTGTATAAGTGCTACAATTATACCNATAACAAATAAAAATATAAATAATGATCCTACGTAGTGTCGTATTTCTTTAGCGACGCCGTTTCTTGGAAGTGCCATTNTTTTTNGCTTTTGTACTGTTTCTTCTTATTTGAGAAGTCTTTCTTCCCATACCTACTCTTTTCTTTTCAGCGACCGCTCTACGCTTT
>NZAU01000094.1 GCA_002686215.1 Candidatus Woesearchaeota archaeon | reverse complement strand
TTTAGTTGGAACATATTTAACTTTCGTTAGAGATGACTCAGGTTCAGGAACTTTAAAAGTCTATGTAAGTACAAATAAAGCAGATTATGCCAATGGTACTTTACTTCACACATTTACAGGATATTCAAGCACAGGCAATAATAAAATTCTTTTAGGTAGAGGTAATAATGGTGGTAATGCTATTCCATCAGGCACTAAATTAGCAATTAATAGTTCTTTTAAAAAAGATATTACATCTTTATCTGCTCTTACTGCAAATGCAACTGGCTCATTTGAAAGCAATGCAATTACAGCTTCGTCTTCAACTAACAAGATGGGTGCTATTATTACTTATCAAGACAATGCAGGAACTAACACTTTAAACACAGATATTGTTTTAAAACTTTCTGCTGATGGTGGTTCTAACTATTCAACAGTTACACTTACAGCTATGCCAGATTTTGCTACTGGTATTAAAATGGCAAAAGTAAATGACTTGAGTGTAACAGCAGGAACAAGTTTAAAATACAAATTAGAATTTGCTAATCAAGCTAGTGGAAGTAAAGAAGCTAGAATTAGAGGAGTATCTTTACAATACTAATATTATGTTATGGCTAGAGTTACTAAAAAATCAACCTCATCTAGTGTAACACTAGCAAAAATAAATACAAAGCTAGACCATATTCATAGAGATTTAGAAAAGAATACAAAGGATATAGCAGCTCTTAAGGAGCAAATGGCTATGGGTAAGGGTGGGTTGAAAGTTGTTGCCTGGCTAGGAATAGTAGTAGGTGGCATAGTAACTGCGTTTGGATATTTTAAATGAAGGTTAGTGAGAACACAAATGTACAGCTTCCTTTACGTAATTTAATTTCTATCATTGGAGCTGTAGGTGTAGGTGTATGGGCCTACTTCGGTATTGTAGAAACTCTCAACAAGCATAGCACAAGACTAGAGCTTATGGGTTCAGATCTTGAAAAGAATACAGAGTTTAGGATCAAGTGGCCACGAGGAGAAATGGGATCGCTGCCTGCAGATAGTGAGCAGTTTATGCTCATAGAAGATTTATATAAATCTGTAGAAAAGTTAATAGAGAACCAAGAAATGAATATGACCAACAAAGTAAATATAGAATTTTTACAAAGACAAGTAGAAAAATTATTAGAGGATGTTGAAAAATTAAAAGATGCGAATAGAGAAATCAAATATACAAATGGTAATGGACAATGATTGAAACTGTAGTAGCTCTCTTGATGATAGTTAATAATGAAATCAAGGAACATAGAATACAAACTGAAGGGATGGCCCAATGCCTCAAGGGTAAGAGAGAAGCGGAAAGGGTGTATCAAAAAAATGTACAATACTCTTGCATACGTAGTGAAGCAGAGCTTGAGTTAAACATTGATGGATCTAAATCTATAAAAAAACTAATACTTAAATAGTGGCTAAACAAAAATTTATAGACTTCATGCCCAGGCCNAAACCTAGGAAGAGGCCAGGCAGGCACAGNAAAAAACCCAATAAAAAATTTGATAGGAAAAGATANGTTGGCCAGGGCCGATAATACAACTGTTGCTTTACATACAGTTTTTTTGTAAAAGTAAATCATGTTACCTTTTTTAGGAATATTAAAGAACCCTCTCTTTCGCCTGGTGGCCGACAAGACCATTGGTGCAATCTCNCATAAATTAGAGAAGGATAAAATAATCAAAGCAAAAGAGATAGAAGCTACAAGTAAGCTTGATGTTGCTAAAGTAGGTGTACAACTAGAACAAGTTAAGCAGCAACAAAACTCCTGGAAAGACGAGTACCTCGTAGTTTTTTACACACTGATTTTTCTTGGGCATTTCGTACCATGGACACAGCCATGGATGGATAGAGGATGGCAGATCCTGGGCCAAGCAGATCCTATGTTCTGGTATATNATNTTAACAATNGTGGGAGCTAGCTTTGGNGTAACNACNNTNAANAAGATANGNAANAANTGATGNCAGTNAAAGAANGNATNAAAGAACATGAAGGTTTTAGAGATACAGTGTACCTGGACAGCCTGGGTAAAAGAACAGTTGGATATGGACACCTTTGNGTAGAGGATCANTGGGAAGATGGGAAGAAATATGACAAAGAATATTTAGATGAAATCTTTGATAAGGATTTCCAAAATGCTGCGGATCAATGCGAAGATCTTTGTAATGATTATGAGCTTGAGTTACCAGAAACAATCACAGATGTTTTAATAGAAATGATTTTCCAACTGGGGATTGGAAATGTAATGAAGTTTAAAAAGATGATAGCAGCTCTCCAAGAGCAGGACTTTGAAACTGCGAGCCTGGAAATGTTGGACAGTAGGTGGGCTACTCAAACCCCATCAAGGGCAGAGAAGTTATCTTTGATTGTCAAAGATGCCCAAAATAATTGATCTTGCAGAAATCAAACAAACCATAGATCTTGTTGATAAACTAGGTTTCAATAAGGCTGCCGATAAACTAGGCAAAAGTTATGGAGCTGTCTATGCTATCTACAAAAAATANAAATCAGAAAACAAAATAGATAATATTGCTAAAGCTCCCTTTGTTGTCCAGGACACACCAGAAGAAGAGCTATCCTGGCAGGAGCTTGTTGATAGATCTGTCAAAAGATGGAAGAGAAAAAAAGAAACTCATGATGCAACAAAAGTAATTGATNTAGANCTGAAGGAAAAGAAACCTTTTGCTNTGTGTTTTATTGGAGATCCACATATAGATGATGATGGTTGTAACTGGGGTAGGTTGAAAGCTGATATGGATATAATGGCTAGAACACCAGGCATGATAGGGATCTGTGTTGGAGATATAACAAACAACTGGGTAGGTAGATTGATGAAGAAATATGCTGACCAGGAAACAACAAGGAAACAAGCAGAGAAATTAATTGAGTGGTTTCTTACAGAAGCAGGAGTTTATTGGGCTGCTGTTATTGGTGGCAATCATGACATTTGGAATACAGATGGTGGCGATATAAATAAATTTATATTTAGATCCCAGGCAGGAGTGTACAGAAACCATGGTGTTAGGCTGCAGCTCCACATACCTGGAGGTAAAACAATCAAGGTAAATTGCAGGCATGATTTTGCAGGACACTCACAGTGGAACGAAGCTCATGCCATGAGTAAAGCTGCACGTTTTGGTGTTGATGATATTTATGTTGCAGGACACAGGCACGTATCTGGATACCAAATAGTTAAGAACCATGAGAGCCAAAGGATTTCTCATGCAGTTAGAGTAGCAGGATACAAAGAGATTGATGATTATGCTGAAAGCAAATCTTTACGAGAACACAATATATTTGAAAGCATGGCCTTTGTCGTAGATCCAGGGCGACAAGATCCCTTAAGGTTTATCAAACCAGTATTCAGCATGGATGAAGCTGCTGAAGAATTAACATACAAAAGGAAAGTTACTTCCAATTCTTAAGTAAGTTATCATAAACCATACCATCAAATTCAAGATCTCTTACTTCCTTCTCAAGCTTTTCTTTTTGCTTGTCCAGGAAACCAAGTCTTTTTTCTTTAGATGATTTCTTTAACATAATATCATTCTTGATATTGTTTATGTCTTGCTTTGTTTTGAAATTATCTAGTGCCATGTTACCTCCTTTCTATATCCTTTTTGATATACCAATTATTCCATATATGTTTTTTACCATTGGCAATCCTCCCAAGAATACCCTTATCAACTAAAGCTGTGAGCTTGTTGTACACTGCGGTGGGAGCTTCCATCTCTATGGCAGCAAGCATCCTTACTGAAGGAGCATGGCCATGTTCAGTGTAGTATTTTTTGAAAGCAGTAAATAACTTCTTTTGTTTTTCAGTGATGTTGGTATTGACTTCTCCTTGGAGATAACCAGTACCATCACACCTTGGACATCTATGCTTTTCAAAAAATTTTTTCTTGTGATTACTCATGAAGCTCTCCTGCTATTTCAATATATTCATTCTCTAATGATGTATGTAATCCGCTATCTACATCTACTAAATTTTTTAGAGTATCCTCATTGATCTGGTAGATCTGTCTTAAGAAACCATGCTTATCTTTTTTAGAAAATTTTTTATGGTTTTTTATATTGTTCATAGCCTTGCTAAATTCCTCTGCAAATTCCTGTGGACTTTCACAGTAAATGCCAGGCCCTTTTAATTTACGCATCTCCCATGGGGATCTATCATCCTCTGGTTGCACTTCCTTTTCCTGGGCCATAGGAGCTTCAGTTTTAGCAGGTTCTTCCTTTGCTATAGTTGTATCATCTTTTACCTTTGATGCCTCTCCTGGCTCATCTATGGCCTTTTTAGATAGGTTATCTAGCTGCTTTGATACTGGAGTTATATCTTTTATAGAGCTTTTAGGAAAATCCCCTGCTTCCTCTGTAGTAATCACACCACCCAGGGCATCTGCAAATACATCTCTCAATGCAAACCCTCTAGCTCTCATCTTTAACATACGATCTGGGTAAGATTGCCATGGCCCTTGTCTATTTAACAGGCCTGCCTTTGCAGCTTCGCCCATACTGAATTGAGATTTGTACCAGGATTGGCCCTTCCTTTTAACTTCACACACTGCGGTTCTTTTAGATCCATCTCCAGATATAGTTTCTTTTATATCTTCAAACTCTGGATGCCTTCTGCATAGTGCAATCATTGTATCTCCATAGATACTAGGCTTGCCATTTATTACTGCAACATTTTGTAGGGCCTGGATTGGTGTAAGCTTTAACTCTTTACCCCAACTCATAGCCAGGAATATATCCTCTGGCTTGCCTTGAAATTGTTTTGGTACAAGATTGCTATTTGATATTTGTTTTGCAAAAGCCATCATGTCATCTTTTTTTACTAGATCACTCATACTAATTTTCCTTGTCTAGGATCTTCAGTTAATGGTTTAAATAAAATATCTATCAATCTGTAAGATCCTTTAAATTTAGATTGAAATACTTTAGA
The DNA here is from genome assembly GCA_002686215.1 of Candidatus Woesearchaeota archaeon. The sequence goes on along the minus strand of NZAU01000094.1, from coordinate 2,454 downwards.
GCTTGGTTGCAAGTGCAGCAGCTCATCTGGTTTAAGCTGCATTAATTTTCCATTGTGAACTATCTCTAATCCACCTTTTTTAATTGCAGCCTTTACTTCATAATCTCTGACAGAAACAAATTTGCCTTGCCAAAGTTTAGTTACTTTCTTTTTTTTCATTGTTCTCCTTTATTGAAATTGTATTAGATCTTTTGCTGTATGCTTCCTGGGCAGGTACAACCTTCTCTGGTTTAGCTTTGTAATTTCTTACAGGCCAGGATATTGCGAAGTCATTGTACTTACCAAAGGCAGCTTCTCCCATAGCTCCTTTGATTATATCTTGAGATGCCTCTATCTTTTTCTTACCAGATTTAATCTCAAGATTACCTTCATGCCAGGTATTTATTGCATCTCCAATATGATTGTTACCAGATAGATCTACAGTTTTATCCAGTGCTTCTGGATAGACTAAAGAATAATCTGAACTTTTCTCTGGATCATAATACAATTCTTTTTCTCTTCTGTTCCAAAACTCACGCACTGCATTTCTTATCAGTGATTGTGTTTCCTTGTTCTCAAGGATTGGCCAGTATTGGATCTGCCAAGTCTTGGTATTGAAAACCATAACAACAGCTTTAGTTGTAAGAGTACACATCATCTGGCCCTGGACTTGCACTGGCCCTCTGTACAAGGGCAGCTCATCCTGGGAGATAGATGTTACTTTGTATTCCCAAAGTATATCTCCTACTAATTCAAATGTTTCTCCCAAGGGATCTGTGATTTGTATTGGTTCTTTTGCAACAGCCCAATCATCTATGCTTGCTCCCAATGGAGAGTGTACATCTGTATATGGTTTNAAGTTAGCTCCCTTCTTAAACTGTAATTTTGGAAAATGTTTTTTTGAAATTTTTTGTAACATTTCTTCAAAGTAATCNGTGTACTTTGAATAGTTATTCTGNTCTGGTTCTACCCAAGCTCCATTCTTTTTGTCTATGAACTCCTGGAGTAATTCGTTTTTACTTGGTGCAGCAGGATGCCCAACTCCCATCAAAGATGGTAGCCTGCTACAAGTCATATATTTTAAATCATCTGTAACTTTCATGATTTGCTCCTTTTTTATGTTAATTTACNGTACAAAACAAGACTATTATTTGTACATTTCTAGGTTTCGGACAGAGCTTGCATACCATTTTCCATTNNNTCTGGTTACAATTCCTCTGGCATTTAGTGCAGCAGCTATACCTCTGTAGGTATCTACCTTNCCAACATCTCTAATCTCCTGGATCTTTGGTAAGATCTCTTTAGCAAAATTAGCTGCAGCTTTCTTCTTGGCCTGGACAGCAAGAGCTGCGGCCTGTGCAAGATTGGTAGTGTTACCAAGCTTGGTAATCAATCTGTTAGATTGCTTGGTTCTGTACTTGCCATCTTGTTTTAATTTTTTTTTGATCTGGCCCAAACCATTTCTGGTTCTTTGTTTAATTAGTTTAACTTCTCTTTGGGCCATGACAGCTAGGATAGCAATCGTAGTTTCATCTGCTTCTGGCATATCACAGATAGTAAATTTAACGTGATCCTCCTGGAGCTGTAAAAAGAAACTAGCTTTTCTAGTTAATCTGTCCATGGTTGCAATCAACAATCTTGCATTGTTTTCTTTTGCATATTGGATGGCAGCCTGGAGCTGCTTCCTGTTATTGTTCAATCCACTTTCCTGTTCAACAAAAGTATCCAACAAAACAGATCCTTCTCTTTGTGAAATAAAATCTTTGATCTTATCTTTTTGAGCAGCAATACCCAGGAGCTGCTTCTTTGTACTGGTTCTTAAATAAGCAACATAATTATGCATGGTATCTACCTTTACCTTTCTTGTTATATTTCCAAATTAAAAATCCAGAGTGAACCTTTGGAATTTTTAGAGCTGTGTATAAACTTCTTACTCTCTCTGTACTCAATCCATTTATACCCTTCTCATACTTTTGGACTTGTTGAAACGTAACTGAAATTTTATTAGCAACTTTAGTTTGTGTTAATCCAAGTTGTTCTCTACGTTTTCTTAACTTCCTACCAATAAATTGATTGTAAGTAAGTTTAGTTTTTTTCGGTACGAACATCATCATCTCCGACATTGTTATCCTCCTGGTTTATTTTTTTAAATACGTAAATAGATTTTCCTATGACTTTGGTTTTACTGTCATGCTTCTGGAACACAGCTAGTGATTTCAAAAAGAAATCATGCAGCTCTCCTTCTGTTTCAAAGTCGTATCGTAATACTTGGCCAATGCTAGAATTAACTAGCACTGGCTTATAAGTTTTTTTGGTCAAGACAACTCCTTCCAACCAAAATCTTTGCAAAGATAATTAGTGCCATCAACAGCAACAATATCTCCAACACTCATTGAAGTGTGTCCACATTCAACTTCATCATTCTTCATAGCTTCCTGGAACTCTTGGCCAGTAACAAGCTTGTCTTTGACAATA
>NZAU01000093.1 GCA_002686215.1 Candidatus Woesearchaeota archaeon | reverse complement strand
CGAAGTCTATAAGTCTGGATACGCATTTAAAAATAAGTGTTGGTTTCTAGACTGGCATAAACAAGAATCAATTGATTTATTAGAAAGTTCTACAAACAGTTCTGAACTTATTGACCTAATCAAACAAGGTGTACCAGAAGAATATATCTTTGAGAACGATAGGAAAGACAGTAACAAAGTTGTTATTCGTGGTAAGTTACCTAAACTAAAATGGACAGACCCAGACTTAGAGATACACAAGAAAAGTCCAAAGACTATGAGAGATGTGGGTGTGTTTATTACTTGGTTACAAGATGATATGGTAAATGATATTACAAGTTTTAGAGGTCGTAATGCTGGTGGAACTGCAATGTGGTTAGCTTGTGAACAAGGTGCAGAGAATGTTTATATGATGGGATTTGATTTATCTGTTCCAGATAAACCTCTCAGTCACCTCTATCCAGAAACAACGCACTTACCAACATCTGCAAAAGACAATGGGTTCGACAGTATCAACTGGCAAACACAAAACAAAAAGGTGTTTAGAAAGTTCCCAAAAACAAATTTTTATTGGGTAACAAAGTCAGTAGAAGAACAGCTGTTAGTAGACCAATTCAGTATGTGTAAGAATGTAACATTTTTAACTTATGGAGATTTAGAAGTATGGAAGTAATGGTTTATGGAAATGGTGAGTCAAGAAACAAATTTGACAAACTTCGATTTATGGGTAACTACACAACTTGGGGCTGTAATGCAATCTATCGTGATTTAAATGTAGATAATCTTGTATCAGTAGATTACGCAATGCAACAAGAGATATATGAATCTGGTTATGTTAGAGATAATGTGTGTTACTTCACAGATTGGAGTGTTATACCAAACGCAGATGATATGTTACTCAAAACTATGAAGATGGATTTTGAACCACATATGATTCACGAAACATTACAAATAGATAGAACGGATTGTGTTATTCAAGGTAAAGACCCAAAGACAGCTGAAAGAAATATCGCAGAAGCACTTGACTTCAATCCAGATTTAGATTATAATGACCTTAAACTCAAGGCAGAAAAAGATACAGGTTTGTATATCACTTGGGTTGGTAAGGACAAAGTAAAGAATGTAGAGTACCCTAGAGAGTGGTGTGCTGGTACAACAGCTATCCACCTTGCGTGTCAACAGGGTGCAACAAAGGTATATATGTTAGGATTTGATTTATCCAGTTATGACAGTCCCCTAAATAACATATACAAGGGAAGTAATAATTATCTTCCTGAATACGCAAAAGGGTTCAATCCAGTAAACTGGAATTTGCAATTAGGAGCTATCTTCGGAGAGTTCAAAGATGTGGAATTTATCTGGGTGAATCCTGTCCATACATCATTAGATGGTGTGAGGGCTAAATTTAAGAATGTTAATTTTTTAACATACGAACAACTATACGATAGCATACGATAACATAAGGAGAAATATAATGTCGTTAGATAAACTTAAATCAACTAATAACCTTGACAAACTACTCAGTGCAGTCAAGGAAGATAACAAAGACCCTTCAGAAAAGAAATCCTATGTAGACGAAAGACTATGGAAACCAGAACTAGATACATCTGGTAATGGTTACGCAGTTATTCGTTTCCTACCAGCGATTGAAGGTGAAGACTTGCCTTGGGTCAAACTCTTTAGTCATGCGTTTCAAGGGCCTACTGGTCAATGGTATATTGAGAACTCAAGAACTACCTTAGGCAGAGGTGACGTGGGTAAAGACCCAGTGTCAGAGTACAACACTTCTTTGTGGAACTCTGGTGTAGAAACTGACAAAGAGATTGCAAGAAAACAAAAGAGAAAGTTATCTTATTACTCAAACATTTATGTTGTGAGTGACTCTAAAAACCCACAGAATGAGGGTAAAGTTTTCTTGTTTAGATATGGTAAGAAGATATTCGACAAACTAATGGCTGCAATGCAACCAGAGTTTGAAGATGAATCACCTATCAATCCTTTTGATTTCTGGAAGGGTGCAAACTTTAAGTTGAAGATTAGAAAAGTTGATGGTTATTGGAACTATGATAAGTCAGAGTTTGAAGCTCCATCTGCAATTCTAGATGACGATAGTGCGATTGAAAGAATTTGGAAAGAACAGTATTCACTGGCTGACTTCACAGCACCAAGTAATTTCAAATCATACGAAGAACTTAAGACTAGGTTAGATGCAGTTCTATCTGGTAAACAAGTGGTAAGTAATCAAACTGTTGAGGACGAACCTATTGCACAACCAAAGGTAGATACGAAACCTGTTGAGAATAAACAAGTTGAAGATGAGGACACTATGGACTACTTCAATAAACTTGCGAATGCTTAATCTGCGTTAGCAACTTCTACATGAAGTGAATTGTTGTGNACAACNNNTTTTGAATNGTTGTTCACAACTTCTTGTTTTGAATTATTTGATTGGTCAACATTTGTGTTTTGAACTATAGTGGTTTGACCACCCTCCATTTTATTTAATGCGTTTTCATTCATTGCATCTGCACTACCACCTGTTTCAGATGACGCAGCAATATCATTTGCATTCCCAGTGTTCATAACACTATCAAAAGTTTCTGCGAATGCTTCTTGAGGTGTTTTACCGCCAGGTAGTGCAGCTTTGAATGCAGCTTTTCCACCTAGAGCAATTGCTTTAAACAAATTTCTTATACTCTGAAGAAACTCATCTATTTTTTCTATCCCACTTTTAATTTTATTCAACACATCTAATGTGTTAATACTAAATTTAGACCTGAATGATTCAATGTCATCACCTATACCACGAAAAAATCCAACAAAGTCATCTATACCTTTTGATATACTTTCTTTTATCTCACTGAATATAATCATTTGAGTTTTAACAATCTCAACTATTGGTTCAAATATACCGTTAAAAAAGTTTCCTACATCTTCCATTGTTTTATTAAATGCATTTACAAAAGGTTCTTTAATGAACTTATTAAATTTTTCTATTATGGATTCTTTTAGATTAGGTAAAAGGTCAGGGAAAAACTTATCTATTAATTTTTTAGGTAATGTAAAAATAAAAGTAACACTTTCTACAAACCCATCAACAAATGCGAAGAATGACTCTTTTAGTGTTCCACCCTCTAAGTATGTTTTAATACCTGCTAGTAATCCCTCTATAATACCAATACCAGCTGTTATTATTGTACCAACAAATGGAACACCTAAAAGTGCAACTTTTAATCCAGTAAAAACACTTTTTATAATAAGACCAATGTTTTTTCTAAGTGTTTTTTTCATTCCTTCATAAAGTTGTCCAAAGAAACCACCTATTTGTTTGAAAAATCCCCCTTTTACTTTGTTTGCATCTGCAGCTTTCTTTATATCATCTCCTCCCAAACCCATAAATCTAAATAATCTTCTCAGGAAAAATTTCTTAGAGAAAGGGTTAAAAAGTGTATTAAGAAATCCAATTAATCTTGTTCTAAACTTTTTACTGAATATTGCAAAAACTCCAGCAAACTTTGCAATATCAGTAAGAACATCTGTCAAATTATCTATTCCTATTTTATCTCCTATACGGTCAATTAATTCACCAACAGGTTTAAATTTTTCATTTAGTTTTGGTAAAAATCCTAATATTGTATCAATTCTTTTTAGAATAGTTTCAAAAAGAGGACTGTTGAGAAAAAGTGGTAACAAGGCTAGAAGTGCGAAAAGTTTTGTCTTACCTATGAATCCACCAAAATCAAATAGACCACCTTTATCGGTTAAACCTTTTTTTAAATCCTCAAACCCTTTAGGTATCTGTGCGAGAGGTTTAAGTAATTTTTTTAAAAAAGATTCTTCACCTTTTTTCTGTGACATTCTTATAGACATTGACGGTGTCAGTTTAAATATACCTGACACCCTATCAAGTATTCGTTGTAAAAAAGTTTTATTGATATCTTTTAATTGGTCAACCTTTTCATCAACCTCAGTGGTGCCCTCATCTTTCGCAAACTTTTCACTTCTACCTGCTAGTATTATTGCATTTCCTATTTCACCAGCGTTTTGTTTTATTGAAGACGCAAGTGATGGGTCACGATTACCTTCTTCAAGTAACATATTAGTTTTTTGTTGTTCTTGAATGAGTATCTTAAAATCTTCTGAGGTTACTGCAGCCATTACTTTTTCTTCTTATCTACATACGCATTCGCACCAAAGAATGCAGCTACTAATGCTGAGATTGCAACAAAGTATGTGGGTGCAATATCTGCTAGTAGTTGTCCTGTTGTTTCATAACCTATGAGGTCTGCAATCACGATACCGATTGGATATACTAACATACCCATCAATGCAAACCAAGTCATCTTTCTCATTGCATCACGTCTTGCATCTGCGTCCTCTAGTTCTTTTCTTTTAAATTCTAAATCCATCTCTAATTCTTCTTTTGAGATGTGTCCATCACCATTTATATCTTTTTTCGCAACTTCATCATCAACAGTCTTTGTTATCTTATCTGACATTTGACTATCCTCTCTTTTGGTTCTCCTTCTCAATTCTCTCATTCTCTTTTTTTATGTGTTCCATCAATAAACCAACATAAATCTCTCTTTCCCACGGCATCATATCATCTAACTCTGTTAAACTATATTTATGGTGTTGCATCATTGCGAAGTTTGTTTTATAATAATTATTGAGACTCTCGTGTGAGAGTCCTATACTAAAAAATTTGAGAGGCCCTCCACAACCACCTCACTTTTGACTTTCGTGTTAGGATTGGTAACTTTTACTACATGACGAAGTTTTGGCATTGTATCAAAAAATTGAATAACACTTTCTAACTGTGAGGTGGACATTGAGTCTATAAATTCTTCTAATTCTTTGTCATTTATATCTACTCTGTTAAAAACTTTATCTCCATGATGTATCTCACTAATACATTTACTTAATATTCCAAAAACCATTGACATTTGATTATTTTCTCCATCTGCTATTATACCTTTCATATCACCTAACAATGGGTATCTAAAAACCATTTTTACATTATCAGATATTTGCACTTCATTAGAGTGATTTGCAGTCATTTGAACACTTATATCTTGTAGGTTCAGTTTAACATTTACTTTTGTTTTTTTATCATCTGGACAAGTAACTGACACCTCAGTGGTTTCACCGACAGACTTTGAACGAATTTGTAAAAACACATATTCAATATCAAATAAAGGAGATGATTGTGCATCTACTTTATTAAATGTGCAAGAACTTACTAAATCTGACACTGCATTTGCAATCTCCTCATCTTTTCCAGACTCTTGAGCCATCAGTAATATTTTCTGTTCTCTCACGAGAAATGGACGATAGTTTATTTTTTCATTTGTTGATGGTAACACCAATTGATATGTTGGTGTTTGTAACTTTGGTAAAGCCATTATATTATCCTTATAATCTAGTCAATACTTTAGGTATTGCTCCTCTAATTTCCCTCTCAACTCCATTTAATACTACCTCACCTATTCTATCTAATAAAGGTTTAGGTAAATCTGCCTCATCTGTTAAGTTTTTAAAATATCTATATTTAAAAGTCACACTAACTTTCTGCACATCTGATGCTGGTTGATATGATAATTGTTGTTCTGCAACAGTTGTTGGAAAACACTCAATTAATTTTACACCAAATGTTTTATTATTGTTTTCATCTAGTTGATGTATGTCTAAAGAACCTACATACTTATCATAATACTCAAACGCAAAAGTTCTATTGTCAAAAGAAAGTCTTTGCCACGTTTCAAAAAAAGTTCTTTCTCTCATATCAGTAGAACACTGAAACACACCTGTAATATCACCATAGGTGTAACCTGTCACCACATCTTTTAATGGGCCATATAAATTTACATCACCTGTTGTATCAAGTGTTCGGCCTGGAAAAGATATAGACTCACAACGCAAACTTGTTCTTCTTGTTGTACCCTCACTTGTTTTTTGGGGCATCAAGATTGACATAATATTTGTATCAGAACCACCTGACTTACCACCAACTCCACTAGGTGGGTGAAGTGTTACTTCGTACCTTGATGGTTTTGCATATCCATTCTGGTCACGAAAACCAGAAAGTATCTCATTTATGACACCATACGCAGTTCCCTCTATAAGTCCACCTATATTAAATTTAGGCATTATGCTCTTCCTTGTCCTCTATAATTTTTATTACTTCTTCTTTTATGTTTATTCATAGTTGAAGTAATTGGATTTCTACCAATTGAAGTTCCTTTTTTTACATGGTCTATTGCGACCTTTGTTGAAAA
>NZAU01000092.1 GCA_002686215.1 Candidatus Woesearchaeota archaeon | reverse complement strand
AACGAAAGCACAGACTGAATTGCTTGTGACTACCTTAACATATTTCTTACCCATGTAGTAGGTAAGACCTGCATGATACTCACTACACATTCGCTTCTTGATTGGGTCATCGGTTTTCATCCACTCACGATAACTTTCGTTCATGTGGTCAAGCATCATATCCATATGCTCAACAAACTTTTCTACCATCTCACCACTTGGATAAGATTTTTCAATGATATCGTCATAAGTCAAATCACTCATATTACCTCATTTGCATAATGGTCAAACAGTTCATCTTCGGCATCTTCCAAAGACATTGCGGAATCAATCATTGCACTCACGGCTGCATCGTCATCAAAGTCAGCGTAAAACTCACACGCAAACTCAGCACTCATTTCTCCGACTGAACTCATAATCAATTTTTTATTAGAGGTTATTCTCATCATCACATTTATACTATATCAAATTGACAGTCACTTGTCAAGTTTTTTATGCGATTTCTTCTGTAAGGTGAGCAATCGGGGTTTCTTCCCCTGTGAAGAGGTCCACTTCCCTAGCACAACGAACTTCCACCCATTCGCCAGTGTGGTCCTTAAAAGTTTTGACTCCGTAACGAGTCATCCACTCCAACCCAGCCTTCATTGACTCTAAACCAATTTCATACTCTGTGAACTCTTTTTTGACCATTCCCATGACTACTCCTAAAATAAGATTTNCAGTTATTTTACCTTATNGNAACAAAGTAAAATAGNATTTCAATACAAGGACCAACATTCACGTTCAGTCAAAGACCANTTGTCCAGATCATTNGCTTCACGCANATCAGAAGCTTCACACCACTCAATNGANCCNTCACGATCATANTGAACCATGTAATCATAGACACCATCTCCGTTGAGGGATCTCTTGGTGACTTCACCGACAAGATCATTCAAGGCNTGAACCACAACCATGTCACCTTCTTCCCAATGACGAAGTGATCCGTCTTCTCTCGCCTCTTCCCAAACTCTGTCAAGTGCTGAACTCATATTCGATCTCCGAAAGGGTTATCTCAATCACTCACAAGTATATAATACCAAATCGGAGACAGAATGTCAAATTTTTTTTCAGTTTTTCCANTANTNTTTCAAAAAAGAATCAAACTGTCTTTGAAGTGAATTGATTCTTATCTCATTGAAGTCAATCGGTTCACTCTTTGGAAGAGTTGATTGAAAGAAGATCCAACCAGCTGCAATGAGAAACATACCGATTAGAAGTTGTGTGTAGGGTTGGACCATCCATATGCCCAGGATGAGACAAATAGTGGACATCACCCATTTGAAGGTATTACTCAACGATTCCATGTTTTTCCTTTCTATTCATCTTTGATAGGTTTTGCTTTGGTTACACCATCGCTAGTTTTTGGTGGAGATGGTTTTGANTCTGGTTTCTTTGAACCATANCCATCTTTATACCATCCACCACCTTTCAATTCAAAACTTGACAAACTGATNATTCTCTTTGCNGTGTTATTACAAACAGGACATTCGATTTCATCAACGTCATGTCTTTGAATCTGTTCTTCAATATTTGTGCATACTTCACACTTGTATTCATATATTGGCATTTCTTGAATTCCTGCGAAATACGTTATAACATCTGCGACAACAAAAATCCTTATTNCGTTTGCGATAAGGACTCCAACAATTCANACACTCTTTCANNTTAGACATGAGGCTCCGTGTGTCCNTGNNANTNTTCNNNTTTCANGTTGTCAGTATGACATTTGTTATGTTGAATATTTTTCTTNGGCCAGATCGCTGCATAGGCCATCGTAGTCAGAGTAATGACTGCTACGATGACCATGGCGATAAACATCATCATGAATATCATTTTTTAGGTCCGTATAAAGATTTGGTTACACCAATGATAAAAATAGCGGACACTACAATTCCGCAACCGAAAATGATTGCGGAATTCGGGTCATTAAAAAAATCAATCAGTCCCATTTTCTTCTCGCCCTGTTTCAATTACTCTGAATGCTCCCAGAATAGAGGGAACCCAAAGTCCTACATAGATACCATAAAGTTTGGCATCTGGACTATCCATAAAGAAGAACAAGTAAATTGACAACGCAAGAGAGAGAACTGTTGCGAGTAAAACATATTGATGAGATTTTTTCATTTTTCCTTTCATTATTAAAAAGCGTCTGCCCATTGTTTATCAAGAACAAGGTCAAACTGTTTTTGTTTCTCATATTTAGAAATCAAGAATTCCAGCTCCTCATTACANCCAAGTAAGTAGTCGATTCTTTTNTCAAGTTTAACTATTTTNTGTTTGTCCTGTTTNTGCTGAATTCTTGCTTTCATAACGAGTTTAATAGATTTTCTGGTTTAGTGATTTCNTAAGGGTCATCATCAAGTCCCATNTGATTTNTNCCNTCTTCANNCCANANTTTTTCTACTTCCATGTCATTGACTACCATAGCATATCTCCAACTACGATAACCAAANTTTTGTGCTGGTTTCCAAACCAACATATTCATGTCTCTGGTGAATTCTCCACTACCATCGGGAATCATCTTGACATTTTCTATTTCATGTTTTTCTGCCCATGCATTCATCACAAATGAATCGTTGACAGAAAGACAGTACACCTCATCTAAACCCTTTGACTTGAAATCGTCATACAATGCTTCCAGCCCTGGAAGTTGCATTTCNCTTCATATNGGTGTAAATGCTCCTGGCAGAGATACNACCAATGACCTCTTACCAGNAAAATANTGATGNGNAGTNTGNATTTTCCAATCATTNTTNACTCTAACTTTCCAGTTAGTNTTAGGCACTTTCATCTTCTGCTTCCTCCTTATCAAGAAAGTGTTGTAACATACCCTTGTAATCTCCAACAAACTCGCCTTTGATGACGATTTGTGGAACTGATGTTGATTTAGTTTCCTTCATCAACGAACCAAAGAACATCTTGTCAGCATTGATGACNGAATACTTCAGTCCNTTCTCATCNAGATATTCTTTTGCTTTGTCACACCATTGACAATCTGGAATAGATTGGTGACGGATGATGACATTTCCTTTTANNTCTATATTCATATTTCCTTATCGTTTTTATACTTTTCAGTTATATAACCCGAAAGTATAAATTTTAATGATGGTGGAGAGAGCTGGAATCGAACCAGCACAGCATATGCGGCGGATTTACAGTCCGTTGAGCTCACCCATGCTCAGCCTCTCCNTANTTGGTCGGCGCAGCAGGATTTGAACTTGCGACCTCTTGCTCCCAAAGCAAGCGTTCTACCAAACTGAACTATGCGCCGAGTAATACTTGTAAAACTGTNCCAACGATGAACATGAGAAAAAACATACCNATTCCCATCCACATCACTTTGGACCAACTAAAATCTTCTCCTAGATAATTGTCTTTCATTATGTTACNTCNTATAAAGTATAAGCCCANGTCAATTCTTCTCCCTCTTCAATGTCTCTNTTTGAGACAATCCAAACNGTATTNTCATCTGTCATTTCTAACTTATAACAATTAGGACTAAAGGAATGATTCCCAAAAGCACCAAGTGGAGTTCTAAAATACCCATGNANTTCCTTTTCATTTGGGATGTGAATCATACCAATCAAAGTTCCTGCTTTGANTTNTTTTGTCGCAATCANNCCCAAACCTTCTATTTCAGATTCTCCGATTGTNACTCCATCTGGNAGAGGTCTATACATTATAAACTCAGTCCNGTGATAGATGCAAGATAATTNTTCTCAATCTCACCTTTTGCTTCNGTNTCAACCACNATATGAGATAATGAAAGTTGAATGAAGTCACCTTTTGCGGCCATCATCCAAGGAACCATTGCAAAACCCATCTGTCCTGNCGATTGACCCGGCACAGGCGCCATTGTCATTGGTTTTTCGAGCATCATATAATCTCTCTGTTGCTCAGCTCTTGCAATGATTTCTTCACCAGTTGTCAATTTCAAAACTTTTACTTCACTCATTTTTTCCTTTTGTAGAATCCGACTCTTTTGTAGTCAGGTTGTTCAATATAAGTAAAACCATTAGGAGCATTTATCTCTTCTCCTTNCCAAACAGGAATNATCTCATCGTATTCACCCATGTCTTCATTTGCACGAAAATGNACTTCAATGAGGTTACCATCAATAAACTCACAATTGATAACTGGATATTCGCCAAATAGATTGTAAAGNACTTTTGGATACTTGACATACTCATCAATCCGAATCCATCTTTCAAACTTCCAAAGTGGGTCATTCTCATTACGAAAACCTTCAGTTGTCAAACCTTGAGAAATTGTTCTTGTTTTGAGGTCAGTGACATAATCAACACTCAGATGCCGACCTTCAAAAATCTCACACCAAAAAGTTCCAGGCGGTAAATCGTCTGTGTTTGCATCTTTCTCAAAATATTCAATGTATGCACCTCTGCTCATNCCAAGTGAATTTACGCAGGGACGAACTATATATTTCTTTGATTCTGGTGGTTCAAGTCCAGCAGGACCACATTGATATCCAAGTTTCTTTGAAAGAATAAGTTTGTCAAAAATCCAAAGGTCTTCAACATGAGCTACATCCCATATTTCATCATCTGTCGGCATTATGATGACGCTCCAGAATTTTGATGTATTCTTTTATAGAATGATCTCTTGCATCAATTTTTGTCACATCACCAATCGGATGATCTTCATCCCAATCTAAAGTTTCAGCGTTTATTCTCATACCCCAATGCACGTAAGGAAATGGTGGTAAAAAAGGCACAGGGTCATTTTCTAAATAAACTCTGAAATGTCCATCCATCCACAACTGTTCTGTCATTACGGAAGGAGAACCAAAAGTGTAAATCTGAACTTCGTATGCATCATCCTCTAACCACAAACCAATGATTTGTGCAACCGCTCCACCAAGTGAATGTCCTGTGAGAATGACTGTTTCTTCAAGTGCGTGATTTTCAATAAGGTCATTCCGTATTTTCTCAGCTGCATCTCTAAAACCTCTGTGAAGATTTGCACCAAGTTTCTTATCTTTGAATGGTCTAGCATCAAGGTCCGTTAGAACATTTCTTCCGTTGTTCGTTCCACGAATGATGACGATTGTGACGCCTCTATCCTGAATAACATCGTAAGAAAACTCATTATCATCAATCTCTTTACCATCATCATAAACTCTTTCACAATACCCTGCCATCTCTAACAGAACTTCTATTCCTACTGGTAGATTTTCTTTCGTTCCGTTTGCACCACCCATACTCAAAAATTGATTTGTTGAAACACATGAACTAAGTAGTAGAAGAATCGTTCCTATTATTGTGACTTTCCACTTCATCCTTTTTCCTCCAAGCGGTTGCACCTAAAATTGCACCGAATGACAGATGGAACATAGCTCCACCTTCTAATGTAAGTGGAGTCCATCTACTGGTTGCTAATTGAACCTCTTTATCCATCATTGTCATTCCTATATTCCACATCAGAGGAGCAATAAAAAAATCCACCAGACAGATGAACAGGTAAACCAAACCTGCCCAATCTCTCCAATGGCGATTTATTACTTTATTTAGTTGTGTCACCTCATATTCTTTCGAGTGTTTTCAATCGTTTGTTGAGCACTTTTGATTTTGCTCTTACGAATGGATTCTACCTTGTCAGTAGAACCAGTTGACATCTTCTTATCTTCCATGATAGAGATGGTGAGTTCCGCATTTGCTTCGTGCATTGCGATTGTTTTTTCAAGGCGCTGGATTGCACCTTCTTGACGTTCACGTTTTGTTTGCATAATCTCCTTTGTTATGCGGTTTCAAAATGTTCTGCAACGATTTCACCCATACCATACCGATGCCACTTTTCAACGACAACTTCCAACTCATCTGCATACTCATTGTATTCAGCGGTATCTCGATTATCCTCAAGTGCAAGGTTTCTGAATCGTTGTACTGTCTTACGTCCTGAACGAACAAATGAAGTAACCAACCAAGAAAACCCGTTCCAAGTTGACTTGTATTCAGCATACGGGCCAGTTCCCTCAACAGTTGTGGTCCAAGACGAAACCATCCACTTTCCGCCAGTCCAGAGGTAACCAAACTCAAGATGACTGTTTTCCATCAGATATTCTTCAAATTCGGTCATGGAATCAAACATCTCAGGTTCTT
>NZAU01000091.1 GCA_002686215.1 Candidatus Woesearchaeota archaeon | reverse complement strand
AACTAGACCAGATACAATTTTTGGTTCTACTTTTTTAGTTTTAGCACCCGAGCATCATTTATCTGAGGGATTAGTTAAAGAAAATAAAAAAGATGAATATAATATTTTCNTAAATAAGGTTTCTAAACAAAATGAACGTGAAAGACTTTCTAAGGAAAAGATTGGATTTTTTACNGGAAGNCATGCTATTAATCCAATAACTAANGAAAAAATACCCATTTATTTAGCCAATTTTGTTTTATTGGGGTACGGTACTGGTGCAATAATGTCTGTTCCAGGACACGATAAAAGAGATTTTGAATTTGCTAAGAAGTACAATTTAAAGGTAAAATATGTTATTGANGGTCAAAAAAATTCTGAAGTAGTTTTAGGAGAGGGAAATATAATTAATTCAGGAAAATATAACGGAATGAAATCTGAAGAGTTCCGAAAGGAAATAATTAATTTTATTATTAAAAATAAAATTGGAAAATCTAAGAAGAACTATCGAATTAGAGACTGGAATATTTCTAGACAAAGATACTGGGGTACTCCTATCCCGATAATTCATTGTAATAGCTGCGGAGTTGTTCCTGAAAAAGAAAAAAACTTACCAGTAAAACTACCAAAAAAAGTTGATTATAATACTCCCACTAAATCTCCTTTGGATACTAATTCCAAATTTGTAAATACTAAATGTCCAAATTGTAATTCTGAAGCAAAACGAGAAACAGATACTATGACTACTTTTGTTGATTCATCGTGGTATTTCTTAAGATATACTGATCCAAAAAATAGCAAAAAAATATTTGATAATTCTAAGATAAATTATTGGATGCCGGTTGATCAATATATTGGTGGAATTGAACATGCAGTAGGACATTTATTATATTCAAGATTTATAACTAAGTTTTTGAAAAAAGAAGGTTACATTAATTTTGATGAACCTTTTATGAATTTACTTAATCAAGGGATGGTTCTAAAAGATGGATCAAAAATGTCAAAATCAAAAGGAAATGTTGTTGATCCATTAGAAATGATTGAAAAGTACGGATCAGATACATTAAGAACTTATTTATTATTTATTGCATCTCCTGAGTCACCTTTTGAATGGTCAGATAAAGACATACAAGGAGTTTACAAATTTTTATTGAAAGTACATGACTTGGCTAGTATCAGAAATAATAATGTTATGAAGAAATTTATGGAAGCAATTACAATAAAAAAAATTGAAGAAATAACAAAATATTATGATAACAAAGAATTCAATAAGGTAATAATCTCTTTAATGGACTTTTTTTCATATATAGAAAAATATCCAAATAAATTTTCAATTATCGCTTTTTTAAAAATGTTATATCCGGTGGCACCTCATTTATCTGAAGAAATTTATAAAAAAATGGGTAATAAAAAAATACTTGCAAAAACTGAATGGCCTGAAGTAAAAATAAAATTTGATAAAAAAGAATATGAAAAAGGAATTCAAATTGAAAAATTAGTTTCAGATATTATGAATATTAAAAAATTGGTAAATAAAAAAATTTCAAATGTTTACTTATATGTAATTCCTCCGGAATATAGCTTATACTCAAGTATTTTGAAAGTACTTGAATCAAGGTTAAAATTAAAAATAAATTTGCAAATAAGCTCATCTAAAGATCTTTATGATCCTGAAAATAAATCAAAAAGAGCTAAATTTGGTAAACCGGCAATATATGTAGAATAACTACTATAAAATTACAACTTATGATTTTAAACTATTATTTCAGATATTATTATGATTAAATCATATAAAATTTTGAAATCTGGATTAAAAAGAATAGAAACGGGAAGTGCAAATTGGGTGCATCTGGATCAAGGTAAATTAATGGACTACGATTCTGTTTCAAAATATAAAATTAAAAAAGCTGATTTTAAAGCTGCGATTGATAAATATGAAAGAGCTAGAATTTTAAGAAGAGAAAACTACATAATGATAATTCTTAATTTGCCTTCAAGTGAAACAAATGTTTCTATGGGAATTTATCTGTTTAAAGATAAAATAATTACGATTCATGAAAAGTCATGCAAATTTTTAACTTCAATAATAAATCATCCCGAAAATATTAGTTCTGTAAATACCTTATTTATTAGACTTATTAAAGAAGTTACAAATACTTATATCAAAAGGATAAATGAACTTGAAGATCAAATACTTAACCTGGAAGAAAAAGTAAATAGGTCCACTTCAAAAAAGAATCTAAATAATATTTTCAAGTTAAGAAAACAACTTGTATTTATGATAAAAGGTATAGCCGGTAATCGAGATGTTATTACAAATATACAAAATACTTCAAGAATAATTGCATTAAATAAAATGCAAACAATTGAGCTTAATGAGCTACACACGGAACATATGCAAATATATGATACTATGACTATTTTTAGAGAAATANTAAGTAATAGTTTAGAAATTTATAATTCAAATCTTTCAATTGANATGAATCGTATAATTCAAAGATTGACTATAGTCGGTTCATTTATTTTATTACCTACNCTTATTGCGAGTATTTACGGTATGAACTTTAGACCTGAGGCTTCAATTTACAATATGCCTGAATTAACTTGGAAATACGGATATTTATTTTCTCTAGTATTAATGNTGATATCTGTTTTTGTTACGTATACTTATCTTAAGAAAAAGAAACTATTTTGAATTCCTCATTTTTTTTAATATTATCTTTAATTATATCCATGGATTTACCAGTATTTATTCCGGTATTAACCTTATATTTAACAAATCTTGGTTCATAGATAAATTCGTAGAAAAAATGATGAAAATAATCTACAAATTTTCCTTTATTGGTGAATTTATTAGCATAATCTAATACAATTTTTGAGTCTATAGTTGCAACAAAATTGCCTTCATATAAAGTTTTTAATTTTCCATCTTTGTTTTTACCAGTAACTTTTTTACAACGTCTTGCTTTAAATTTAACATCAAATTTTGACTGAGAATAATAATCTATATTTTTGGNAAANGAAAAGCTTACATCCATCTTTATTCCTTTTGGTGTTTTAAATTCAACTATTTCATCAACCTTAAAAATATGATAACCTTGTTTTTTTGACCAAAACTTGAAAGCATTTACTAATTCGTTAAAATCAAATTTGGCATTTTTGAATACGACATTATTACCTCTACCTATTTTCTGATCGAGTGGCATATTAATATGAATAATTATTCTATTTAAACTTTGATATTATTTTATCAAGTTTTAATTTTTCAGTTACACCTGAATTTATATTTTTTAATGTAAATAATTTAGTCTTAATTTCTTCAGATCCAACTAGCATTACAAAGTCATAATTATTTTTGTATGCATAATTAATTGATGATTTTATATTTTTTTTCTTTAAATTATATGATGTGTTAATACCGTTTCTTCTCAGATATTTAACTATGTCTGATACATCTGAATCTATACTAATTACATANANTTTTTTCTGATCACCNTTNTTGAATTTCATAAGTTCAATTAATCGAGTTATNCCTACNGATATTCCNACTCCNGTNAGATTTTTACCNGTNAGATCTTTTATTAAATTATCATATCTTCCGCCGCCNCCTATGCTCATACCTTTACCNGAATCAATTTCCCANACATTTCCAGTATAGTAACTTAGTCCTCTTGCAAGACTTAAATCAAAAATTATATTTGTTTCATTTAATTTTATTGAATTTATTTTTTGTAATAATTCTTCAAATTCAACTAAATCTATATTAATATTATATTTATCTAACTTATCTTTAATTTCAGAAAAATTTCCTTTNATCTTGATTATTTCAATTAANTTTTTATCCGAAATGTTAAATGNTTTTAATTCTTTTTTTATACCNNTTATTCCAATTTTATCTANTTTATCNATTGTTCTTAATACTTGAACATATTTTGATTTTGGTATTTTTAGNTTACTAAATATTTTTTCCATAATAGAACGATTATTTACTCTAAAAACCGGATTTAAATTTAATCTAAAAAANGCATTACTCATGCATGATATTAACTCTGCGTCTGATCCTAAAGAAGAATCACCNATTATATCTATNTCTGCTTGAATAAATTCTCTTTTTCTTCCCTTCTGNGGTCTATCGTATCTAAANACTGAACCAATATTGTAAAACTTTGCNGGCTGAGTAAAATTATTATTTCCNACAACTCTTGCCANNGGTACTGTTANGTCATAACGAAGTGCTAATTTTCTTTTCTTTTTATCTTCAAATTCATATATTANCTTAGNNTCNTCNCCATANTTATTTTTTAATAAGGATGAAAATTCAAAAGTGGGTGTTTTTATATACTCAAAACCAAATAATTTAAACGACTTTTTAAATTCATTCATAACTCGATCTAGGATAATGGATTCAATTCCGAAATAATCGTTTGTTCCTTTTGGTCTTTTTATTGCCATATATTAACTAAATCTGAGGATATTAAAAGTTAATTAAAAGGGAGACGGCCGTGATTCGAACACGGGTCCTCCGCACCACAAACAGAGAGGATAACCAAACTACCCCACCATCTCCATAAATAAACGAATTATATTTTATTTATAAATCTTATTACTGGTAAATATTATTAATAATTCCGTATTATATAACTATGGATAACAAAAAAATTGCCAATATACTTTACGATATAGCAAATTTACTTGATATTAAGGATATTAAATATGAATCNATCGCATATAGGNGAGCTGCNAGATCAATAGANGATGAATCNCAGGACCTAAAAAAACTATACAAAATGGGNGGTANTGCTGCACTAATGGATATAGATGGTGTTGGNATGGGTATTGCAGANAATATAGAATATATGNTGNTAAATAANGGAAAATCGGATAAACTAAATTATTTATTAAAAGATATACCAAAGGGAGTTTTAGATATACTAAGAATACCNGGNTTGGGACCAAAGAAAGTCAAAGTATTATATAATGAATTAAAAATAGATTCAAAGAAAAAATTGTTATCTATGGCAAAAAAAGGTAGAATAAGAGAGCTTGATGGTTTTGCAGAAAAAACTGAAAAAATGATCATAGATAATATTGATCGTACAAAAAAAGATCAAAACAGAATCTCATATTCTGATGCAAGAAAAATAGCAAATAAAGTAATTAATTTACTGAAAAAATTGAATGAAGTTGAAAAAATTGAATATATGGGTTCATTAAGAAGAAAAAAAGAAACCGTTGGAGATATCGATATATTAGTTTCTAGTAATAATTCCGAAAAAATTGTAAATAAATTTATTAAACTTCCGGGAGTTATTCGAGTCTTAGTATCCGGTAAAACAAAAACTTCAATTTTATATGAAGACCAAATACAAATCGATTTAAGAATAGTTAAGACCGGAGAATTTGGTTCAGCAAGTCAATATTTTACTGGAAGTTTAGAGCACAATGTAATCATGAGAAAAATTGCAATATCTAAAAATATGAAACTTTCAGAATATGGTTTGTTTGATAAGACTGGAAAATTAATAGAAAGCTCTAGTGAAAAAAAAATTTACANAAAACTGGGTCTTAAATTTATTCCGCCNTCAGAAAGAGTGGGTTCTAAAGAATTTGATAAGTATAGACTAAAGAAGATTTAATAAATCTTAATAGAAAAACAAATTTGTGAAACTTTCCGATATAATAAGGTGGTATAGCAAGTTAGATGTTCAAAAAGAAATTATATCTTCTTGTGAGAATAAAGAAGTAGCATATAAATTGAAATCAGGTTCTTTTGGTAAAAGACCAAACATATTACAATATCCAAACGACATACTTAATCTTGTTAGAATCGGTGCNACNTCGTTTCATATATCTATTGAGAATTGGGATGATCCTTTGAAATTAAACTCTGAATCTTCTGCTCACTTTTTGAGAGAGCAAAGAAATGGNTGGGATCTTATTATTGATATTGATTGTGATAATTTTGAATATTCAAAAAAAACAGCCAGAATAATTATNGAATATTTAAAGTCACAGAATATTAAAAATTTTGGAATTAAATTTAGNGGTAATAANGGTTGGCATATAATNGTACCTTCAGAAAGTTTTCCNAGTGNANTAAAAAATGGTGAAATATTTGTTTCAAAAGAATTTCCAAAAATTTTTGAAANAGTTTTAAAAAAAATTAAAAAAGATATAAANGATTATTTNAANAANACAAATAANACATATTTTGAAAGGGACATNAAAACAATTTATGAAAAATTAAATAAGAAGNTNGATATCAATCCGAATGANANTATAGATTATCTTAAACTNATGGATATTGATTTNGCNATGGCNAGTCCTAGACATTTAATTAGNTCNCCNTANAGNATAAATGANAAGAGTGGTTTAGTTTCAGTTGTTATAAATGAATCAGAGATAGAATCTTTTTCCAGAGATGATGCAAAAATTGAAAATATAAAAAATATCATAAATTATATTGATAGAAGTAAATCAAAAGAAAATGAAGCAAAACTTTTATTTAGCAATTTAAATTTATCTGAAGAAGAAAATAAAAAATATAATAAAGTATTTGAAAAATTAGAANTAAACTCTGATTTTTTTCCACCATGTATTAAAAAAATATTAAATGGTGTTAACGATGGTAAAAAAAGATCTTTATTTGCTCTAATTAATTTCTATAAAAATTTTGAAATGAGTTGGGATCAAATTGAGAATGAAATAAGCGATTGGAATAAAAAAAATAGTGATCCATTAAAGGAAGGTTACATTAAATCACAAATAGATTGGCATAAAAAACAACATAAGATAGTTCCTCCACCAAATTGTAAATCTTACTATAAAGAAATTGGTGTATGTTCTCCGGACACACTATGTAATAAAATAAAAAACCCTTTNTCCTATACTCAGCGTAAATCTAATTAGTAGAAAATATGAATATTATTAAATAAACCTCTAAAAAATTAATATGGATAGCTATAGTTATGAAGATATATATGAATTATTAAGAAATGAAAAATTTAGTTCNGATTTACAAGAATTTAGTTCAAATAATNTAAAAAAAATTCAAAAATATTTTGAAGAAAGGATTGAAAAGCTAAATGAAACAAACTCTTCAAATATGTTTACTTCTCATAATAAACTAAAAATTCAAAGCGAAGTGGATAATGCCACCCGAATGGTGAATGATCTGATCTATCATAGAGAGAAAAAAATAATAACAAGAGCCAGATTTACTAGTAGAAGTGATGAAAACATAGAAGATACATCAAATATGACCGATTTAGAAAAATCATTATATAATTTCTTAAACGCTGAATTAAAAAAATTTAGAACAAACTATCTCAATCAAATAGAAGATACTTCAAAAAGCAATAGCAATATTGAAAAATACAGAGTACTCTCCGATATACCGAAACTTTCAGACGGAAATAAAAGCTATGGTCCATATAAGTCAGATGATGAAATAATTATTCCCAAAAATATAGCTAAAATATTACTTTCGGAGAATAAAATAACTAATGAATCCGAAGAGTTTAAAAATAAAGTGATTACTGAAAATATAAGAGAAAATGAAATTTCCAAAACAAGCGAAAACGTATTGTCCGGCAAAGAATTGCAGAAAACACACTCTTCAGAAAGTAAAACAATTGAAGAATAAAGCTAGACCTAAAACTAAGAAAAATGCATTAAATAAAGGAGCTAGAAGAGTTTTCAAAATTATGGCAGGATATGGTGGTATGCCAAGAGCTAAGGCTGCTACAAAACATAAACAAACATCCAAACCAACTTTTGTTTATACGTGTGATTCGTGTGGAAAATCTCATATTAAATCATTCAATAGATTGAAAAAGGCTAATTTAGTATAATGGAAAATAAATTTATTAAAATCGAGTGTGGATCTTGTAAGAAAACAATGACTGTTTTTGAAAGAGCTTCCACTAAAGAAATAAATTGTAACTCTTGTAATGAAAGAATTGCAATTTCCACTGGCGGAAAAATAAAATTAATAAATTCTAAATTAATTAATTAATATTATGTATATAAGAAAAAATATTCCTGAAATAGGTGAATTTGTTATAGGTACTGTTGAATCTACAAAATCTCACCATGTTATATTTAAGCTTGATGAATACAATTTAAATGCTGACCTATATACGACTGAAATAAATCGTAAAGAAGTAAGAAATTTTAAAGTAGTATTCAAAAAGAATAGAAAATTTGTATTAAAAGTTATAAAATCGAGTAAGTCTGGAATAAATCTATCTCTGAGAAAAGTTGGAGCGGGTCAAGAAAGAGCAAAGCAAGAGGAATATCGGAATGAAAAAATAGCTGATGAAATTATTAATCAAACATCCAAACAATTAAAAATTAAATATTCTGAACTTTTCAAAAAAACCGGAGATAAAATACTTGAAAAATATGATTTAATTTATCCCTTGTTCCAAGAATCAATAGATAATCCCGATATTATTGATTTTTTAAAATTAACAAAGAAAAATAAAGACGCTTTGATTTCAAATATTAAATCAAGAATTTCTGTCAAAGAGAAAACATTCAAATATAACTTTAATTTTGAATCAACAAAATCAAATGGAATAGTAGTTGTTAAAAATACAGTAAAAAAAATATTTGAAAATCTGAAAAATGAAAAGGTAAAACTTGAAATAAAATATATGGGACCGGGTAAATATAGATTTAACATAACTCCGAAGAATAATAAAAAAATTAGTAAAATTATTGATATTATTGAAAAAACATTAAGAAAAAATTTGACGTACTTGGGTGTGAGGGAAATTAAATAATGGACAAATTTATTATAAAGAAGAAAAAATTCAAAGTTAATAATCCTGTTTTAATTGAAGGTTTACCGGGTATAGGAAATGTAGGAAAGATAGTAGTTGATTTTTTAATTGACCAATTAAAACACGAATTAGTGTATGAAATTTATTCAAAAAGTTTTCCGCATTCCGTTTTTGTTAATGAAGATAATATTATTGAACTTCCAAAAGTTGATATATATAAAGTATCAATAAAAAATAGAGATTTACTGCTATTATCGGGAGATATACAACCTGTTGATGAAGAGTCAAGCTATGAATTTTCAAATTTAATTGTTGATATAGCTAAAGAAAATGGTTGTAAAGAAATTATAACTCTTGGTGGAATTGGATTGAATAGTGAGCCGAATGCCCCGAAAGTTTATGGAGTTGCAAATAATTCTAAATCAAAAGAAAAATACAAAAAAATATCTGGTAACGTTAATTTTGATAAAGTCAAGGCAGAAGCAATAATTGGTGCAACTGGTTTAATTCTTGGAATTGCTGATCTAAAAAAAATATCTGGAATCGGTTTATTAGTTGAAACTTTTGCACATCAATTTCATATTGGACTTAAGGAATCAAAAGAATTATTAAAATCNATAAAAAATATTTTTAATCTNGATATTGAATTATCNGATTTNGATAAAGAAATTAAGCAGGAAGAACGTAATAAAGCAAAAAATTTACAAAAACAAAGTAAAGTTCTTTCAAAAACAGTTAAAAGAATTCATGCAAAGGGATCAGATACCAGTTATATTGGCTAATTTAGCTATATCTTCTTTAAATTTTAACCTGTACTCTTTATTGAATATTGTAGATGCGGGATGATATGTGGATAATATATTAATTGTACTTCCGTTGTGCTCAAATTTTTTAATTTTACCTCGTTCTTCAGATATATTTGTAAATTCAATACCAAAATATTGATAAATTGCACCGGCAGATTTTCTACCCAACAACAATATTAAATTAGGATTTTTATCATTTATTTCGTCAATAAGATGGGCCATACAATTGTTAATTTCAATGTCCGTCGGATCTCTATTATTTGGTGGTCTACACTTAACTATATTAGTTATATAATAGTCGATAATTCCGTTTAAATTAAGTTCATTTCTAAGCAATTTTCCAGATTTACCTATAAACGGTTCTCCGGATATGTCTTCATTTTTTCCTGGTGCTTCACCAATTATCATAATTTTTATTGAATTTGAATATTCTTTTCCAAAAACAATATTTGTTCTGCAATTAGCTAACTCTGGGCACTTAAAACATGAAAATTTATTCATATTTTTTTATTATTATATAATTGATAAATCCTTCGAAATTATATCTGATTTCATNTAGTTAAAATTAAATGTTATTCGTTCGGTGAAGTCAATAGAGGATTTAGTCCAGGCATCATAAGTAGGTAAACCATTACATATAATTTTGAATTCATTATTTTTATTTAGATAAATAAGATTAGAATTGCAATATTTATCTATATTATCTATTACTTTTGAACCTATTTGTATACTGTCTAATTTAATTGTGTTTCTTATTTTGTCATCTAAACAATTCATATCATCATTAGTACTTATCGAACTCAAATCCAAATATTTGCCTTCAAGGTTTAANGTTGAAGCAACATTTTGACCTGATGCGATTGAATTAATTTGTTCGAAATTTTTTATTTCTATATCATTTGAACTCACTGATGTAGATTTTTTTTCAGCTGAATTACAAGTTTGACCATAGGAGTCTTTAGAAATACAAATATATGAAAAAACTTGAGTTCGATATTTATGACATTGTTCCAGATTAAAAATTGTTTTTTCTCCNGGATTCAAAAAAGTGCTAATTTTTACTTCNTTAAATGTAAAGTCAAAAATATCGCCATATTCACTATCTAAAACTTTACCTTTGATTGGATNAATATTTGTTAATGATTCGGAAATAAATTCTTGATTATCGTTAGTTTGTGTTGATAAATCCACATTAAATTGTTGGGTGTTTAATATTTTTACAAATATTCCGCTGCTTGGTATTGAATATTTACCTGAATTTTTAATTCTTAAAACCGGATTAAATACTTGACCGGATTGTATAGTATCTGGAACATTTAATATTTCAAAGGAAAGATCTTGATAATCTTCATTTGAATCAGAATTTGAAGTAAAATCTAAACAACCGCTAAGAAAAACTATGGATATAATTAAAAAGAAACTAATTATTCTTCGCATCCCGATACACCTTCAACATCATAAATCATAGTACTTTCTTCAAATGACTTTTTATATCCGTAATTTATTACAACTTGAAGATCCGATACATAATCTGTTGATTCAATATCTTTGATTTTGAAATAGATTGATGCACCATTATTTGTTACTCTGACTTTATCTTTATCGCTAGGCAATTCCATTTCCAAACGTTCACTATTATTTATTATTTCTTCACCATCAAGTTTAATGCTTGAAATTGACATTGAAGAAAGACTATTAGAAGAAATATTCGTACAGCTATCTACTGAATCTGAATTAATAATTTCTCCCGAACCTGAATTCAATAAATCAATCATAAATCTATATTCGTTGTTTCCAACATATACTTCGCTCAATGAAGTTGCTTGAACTGGTGAACGAGAATTAGTGAATTCTTTTTCTTCGTTAACTGTGCAAATTTCATTTAACTCGGATCTATGTTCTCCGAAACAAACAGTCGATTTAATTTCTGTTTGATATGGGTAACAAGAGTAAAATTTCATATTTAAGGAATAAGGATCAATTAAATCATTAATGTGGCAAAGATTATCATATGAGATAAATTCTGTACCTGAAACTATGGATTGATTATTTGTATCAAAAATAGCATCCAATGTTCCAGAATTGGATAATTTAAGTTCTTCAGCAGTTTTTCCAAAAGAAGTTGGATTAAATCCAGTAAGAGTAAGATAAAAACTATTATTTGGTACGGCAAAATCTCCGATATTATCGATTTGTAATTCTAAATTAAATGGGTCGCCCTCATAGTAAGTATTTGAAAGAGAATTGTCTAAAATTTTAACATCGATACCGTCATTTGCTGAACTGCTCAAGGTTGTATCTGCGGTATCTGCGGTGCAGCCAGACAAAAATATTACAAGTACAAATAATACTAAACTCTTTATATTCATATATTAGTTATATTTTATACTTTATATAAATTACTGACGACCTCGTACTGCAGATTTTATTTTTTTGGAAGATTCAAATTTGTATTCTGCAATAGCTTCAATGAACATTCCTTGATATTCTGAAGATGCCAATATGGATGAGTCTATTACTGAGTTAACATCACCCACAAAAGTTTGTCCAGACGATATGTCTTTAGTATCAATCAATGAAAACTTGTGAAATTCTGACGCTCTTTCCGAAGAATACTCTATACCTTCATAAATAAATGAACCAGATAATCGATTATTATTATCTTTACTATCACAAGGATTTGATAAAATATATTCTTCTGAAACTTCTTTAACAACGATTGGAGAGCAAATAAATTCTATATTTTTAGTTCCAGGAAAAATTCTTAACTCGATTGACATATCTTTAACATTTCCATTTGATGAAAGAGGATTTTCAATTGATAGTGCAATTTTTGTTTGTGTTGGAAATGGATTCATACTTTTATAATTTGGCTGTATGAAATTATCATCAAATAATGTTCCAATACCAAAATTAATTTTTCTATCAGTTATAGACTTTGAATTTGTAAGAGTATCATCTAAATTAAAATATGAAAGCGGATTTTCTTCTGAACTAACAATTTCTTTATCAACAATAAACAATTGTTTTGTTGATATAGCGTTTGTTTCATATGCAAAAATAACTTCACTTTCAATTTGTATTCCATTTGGAAACTTTGAATTACCATTTGGTAAAATGGTTTTATTATAATCTATACTTAATCCGTCTCTAGTACATGTAAATTGACTATTTTGATTATTTTTTAATTTGAATGTATTTTTTTTATTTTCAATTTTTTCTGCATTAAGAATATTACATGACCACTCTTGATTACACCAATCACCAAAGGTATCATCAGCAATTGAATAGCTATTTCCTGATAATTGAGTTTCAAAACTATCGTCAACTATCTCTTCTAGATTTATACAACTTCTATCGGTCAGTTTTGGGGTTATTTGAACAATTATTTCTTCTTCATTATCTAAAATTAATTTTTCNGCNGATATNTCTCCNANAATTACTAAATNTTCTGCAACNNANTTACCNTCATATTCATAAGANGTGTAATATGGTTTTGAAAATTCTAAATTNNTNAAATCNGCNCCAGCATTTTCGCTNATATCGTANCNATTAACTTCGTCTGANCTAAAATANCTNCCTNTTGCATCTTGAATCATNAATGATTCAAATACTGTTGAAAGTAATGGATTNATATTTGCTNNNTTTGCCTGGCTTTCTAAATANAACTCNAATTCCTCNGGAGAACATGGTAANGGATCTCCGTCACCAAATTGATTTTCAAAATTTTGATGCAAGTTACAAACTGAAAATTCAGTTTGATATCCAAAAACATTTCCGGTATAGGACATTCCAATTAATAATAAAATTATAATATACATAAAGGAGTATCTGAATAAAGTTGGGATTATGTCTCTTATTCTAAAAACTCCTCTAAAAACTTGATAAACATAAATTACATTAAGAAGAATTCCNAGATATCCNGNTAGAATTATTTTATATCCATAAAAAATATAATCATTAACCGTTGGTGCACCAGTAATATTAAAAATAAAATTAATACTNGAAATAATAAGTGTCATAANGAATGCAACAACCTCGGCAAATAATCTTAGAGGATATCCTCCTGTTGAAGAACTAATTGACATTGTTATTAGAATAAGTGTTACTAAGAAAAATAATTGGAATGGTGAACTNTTATATCCCGTAAACCTGTTAAGTAAAGAATCATTGGTTTCTTTTTCTTTTTTAATAAAATTTTTTCCGCCGTCCCATAAACGTTTAATTCTAGANGATTTACTGCCTTTTTCAGTTACATTTGAATCTGCCATTATGTTAAAATCAATTCTAATTTAGATATGGTAACGTCCTCATCAGAAATAATCCTTAGATTATTTTCTCCATAAACTAAACTATTACAAACATCTTTTGAATATGAATTATAATTTTTAATTTGATGTTCAATGTTGTTTATTTCTACNGTATATTCGTTATTACTATTTGAATACAGCATACAATTTAATCGATTATTTATAANAAGTCTAGCAAGTCTCTCGTCAATTTCAAAAGTGTAAAAATCTGTTTTAAATTGTCTTTCTGACTTCATAATTAGTTTTGGAAGAATAANTTCAATATCGGATTTTGAATCTAATCTGTATTCAATTATGTTAACTCCAATTTTTGAAAATTCATTATTTAAATCTAATGAATATTCTCCGTTTCCATATAATGAAGTAATATAATTATTATTTAAAAAAACACTAAACTTAGAATTATATTCTGCCGATCTGGATAAAAAATTTAATTCAATTTCTGTAACATCTCGGTTATCTTCNATATAAAATGAATTTTTATGTATATTAGCAGATCCAACGTAATTTTCAACATAATTTATGTCTTGCAATTCAATTTCTAGTTTATTAAATGGGTTTAAACCAATATANCTTGGTACAATTTCCACTATATTATTTCCATTTACTTGATTTAAATTATCAAAAGATATGCTAAATTTTTGATCTTTAACTGGTGAAATCTCAGATACCACTTTTCCGTTCAACTTGACTAACAATTTACCATATGAATTGGTGTTAGATACNGTAAATTCAAGTGAAGAAAATAAATAATCACTGGCAATTATTGGATTATAAATAAATTCGTAAGAATATGCTTGAAATAAATTTCCGGATAAATTAATTTTATCTTCTTGTAAATATTTGTTTTTTGAATAATCAGAATTCAAATTAAAACTATCGTAGTTAGTGTTGGTCCGCGAGTATCCNTCATAGCCATCAATTTTTATATTATCTAATTCTAGTAATATCGTTTCATCTGATACTTTATTTCTATCTTTTAAGAATTCCTGCCTATCGACTTCNGGTACAGATAATATAAATAATAAAAATCCCAATAGNACTATAAGTAGAAATACGGCTGCTGTAGGACTNGGTAATTTATTATCTGCCATATCAAATCTGACAATCTTTTAATATATACTTTTTGATAAAATATATGAAGATAGAGAATAAAACAGAAACTCAGTATACTTTAAGGTTGAATTCAAAAGAGGATTTTTCCTTTTTGAATAAAATAATTGAAAAAGGTGATATNATCAGAGGTAGAACTTATCGTAAAATAAAACTTAGTGAATCTGATTCAAAATCTCGGTCAGTAAAAAAAAGTTTTTGGATTGAAATTGCTACTGAAAAGGTATCAGTATCCGATTCNGTGAAAGTTCTTGGAAAAACAATNTCAGAAAATGAAGACATACCAAAAAATTCAAATCAATCAATAGATTTCAATTTAAGTGATGAAATTACAATTAAAAAGGATGTTTGGAGGGGCTATCAAAAAAATTTAATTGATGAAGCCGTAAAATTATCAAATAAACC
>NZAU01000090.1 GCA_002686215.1 Candidatus Woesearchaeota archaeon | reverse complement strand
GTTGGGGTGCGCGGCCGCGCTAAATGAGAACGAGTCTCATTACCGCCCCCTCCTGGCCCGGGGCCAAGCACAATCCCGGGGCGATGTCAACATTTTTTTGCAAATTTTTTTGTGACATATTACCAAAAAAATGCTTGTACTTTTGGCGCTGGATATGAGAGAATGCTTGCATCGGCTGGGGGATTGGCCCCCGCCATTTACCAAGGTAGCTACTATGTCAAACTACACCAAGGCAATGGAGCAACGCATCCGCGACGCCGCTCCTCTCAACCTCGCCAAAGCCAAAGCATTGGCAGAGGAATTTGCGAGCGTATCACATCGCTCGGTCATTAGCAAGGCGCAAAGCATGGGCGTTGAATACGTCAAAGCCGCGCCTGCGGCCCGTGCCACTCGCGGCACTACGAAGGCGGAATACCTCTCCGCCATCCGCGAGGCTCTCGCGCTTGCAGATCGCGAAGGCGATCTGACCAAGGCAGAGCTGTCTGCTGTCTTAATGGCGATCGCATGATCGCCTTNATCGGCTGGCTTGGGGCGCTCTGCATGGCACTGGCCCCTTTCGCTATCGACACCGATGCTGGCAAGCTCGCCGCCATCGGTGGGCTGGTTCTCTTGACGGTTCAGGCGCTCGACATTCGCGCGTGGAATCTGGTACTATTGAATCTGGCTGGCATTATTGGATACTCTTATGCACTACTTTTTTGANCTNGATCACACTGTGATCGACAGCTCGCACCGACAGCTCACGCGCCCCGATGGTTCGCTTGATCTTGCGGCATGGCGACGAAACAACACCAANGCCAACATCATGGCTGACACCCTGCTACCTCTCGCNACNCAATGGAGACGGGCAGACAAAAAAGGCGCGACCATCATCATCTGCACTGCGCGGGTGATGGGGGAGCATGATTACGAATACCTGCGGCGNCATGGCCTGCGGTGGGATGCCTGCCTATCAAGGCGCGAAGGCGACACCACACCTGACGCGGATCTNAAAGAAAAGATGATNCGNAAATACGCNNNGGCTCGNCCNATGTCATGGGCGCGATTCTGCGCTACNTCNATNTTTTTTGATGACAACGCNAACGTGCTATCAATGCTTGACCGCATCGGCATAAAAGCGTATGATTCAATTTCACTTAACGAAACTCTGAGGACAACAGCATGAACTTTCCACTTCCTTCCCTTCAATTCGCGGTTCGCACTGGCCGCGCTTTTCTGCCCCGCGATTACTGGGCACCTGAGCTTGCCCCTGCAATGGGTCATCTTTATTTTTGGAAACTTTCCAATACTGAAATCGTCAAGGTATTCCCTGAGCTTGCCGATATGCTCACCGANGANCATATCATCTGCAAGATTGGCTATGCTGGTGCGGTTCGCAAATACAAGTCAAGTCCATTCGGCTTGATTGGTGCTGTCGCACGATGCCGCGAAACCATCCGCGCATGGGAAAACATGGCTGGCCTTCCTGCTGGCTCCCTGCTCGCTCGGCTTTATGCTTATGAGATCGGCACTGTCGAAGAAACGATGGCGGCTGAGACTTTCTTGCATGAGCGCAATCAAGGCACTGAGATTCATTTNGAGCCTTGGGTGCTNGCAAAATGCGCGGAGATCGGAGGCAAGCGACCCTCTGGCTCCTCTGAGCTTTACCTGACCACGATTCAATCGCTGTGGGGTAAATTCATGAATTGCCAAACGCGCAGAAACAAGGCGCTTGGCTGGGAAGCTATCCANTCGAGCAATGCNATGCCGATGGTTCGCGCTCGCCACCACATCAAAAAAGCTGGTGGCGGCGACAAACTGATCTTTGCGGCAGACGCCGCATGAGATTGGGGGCGCTTGTCACAGCGCTTTATCTCTGCTATTCTGTGATCACAGACTTGGCAATTTGGGGCGCGGCCCTTTACTACTGGNTCAACGGAGGATTTTGATGAANGCACTACAAGNNAAACTCAACCGGCTNGCGGAGAATCTCTCCGCTCCGGTTGCGGTAATTNTGGANGGGCGCGACACTGCGGGCAAATCCTCGACGATTCGGGAATTGACCCACTACCTGCCGCCCGATCTCTATAGCGTTTGCTTTTCTCACAAGCCTAGCAAACGCGCAATGGCGTCATGGCTCCCCTACTGGGAAACCCGACTTCCGCGAAAAAACCAAATCGTGTTTTTTGATCGAAGCTGGTATTCTCGCGCGATGGTGCAACATCTCAATGGCTGGTGCTCGCCGCGACAATACAAAAATTTTATGCGGCGTCATAAAAACTGGGAAGCTAACCAGCCCGTGACGATGGTCAAATTTTGGCTATCAATTTCAGAGGCGGAACAGCAACGCCGAATCATAGCGCGCAAGCACTCGCCGCTCACCTACTGGAAATTTTCCGCGAATGATGAAAATGCGCTATCGCACTATGACCGCATGAGCATTTTGAAGGAACGCGTTATTGATTCTGACTGGCACACTGTCGACTACGCCGACAAAAAATCCGGCATCAAAAATCTGCTCGAGATTTTATGCGACCGGCTTGCGGCGTGATGAGATCCATTCTCATTTGCGCCAGGGGATGTTCCACGTGGAACACCCGCCGGGGCTTGCTCCCTTGAAATTTTTGGCGCGGCGGCGCCAGTAGTAGAGTAACAACGCTATTTATGTTGTTTGCCTCGCGCCATTATAAGTAGTGGAGCAACTATTGTCAAGTCTTTTTTGCGGGTGAGGGCAAAATTTTTTTAATTATACATGGTCTCCTCAGCCCCGCCCCACCCTGGTATTATACGCGCAAACGTCGGCAATGTCAAGGATTATTTTGGGCAATCCCGGGATAAAGTTCGAAAAGCGCGGCGCCGATTATACAGTAGTAGACCAACTACTGTCAAGTACTTTTTGCACAAATTGCGAAAATAAATCGCTTGACAAGTCTCTGCGGGTGTGGCACAATATGCGCGGATGATTTGGGAAACCTGGGGCAAATCGCGGAAAATTTACGAAAATTTTGGCAGGTCAGGGCAAAATAATTCTTGACATCGCAGGTTCGTGCCCGGCCCCCCGGAATAAATTTATGTTGGGGGTACGGCAAAAATTGTTTGACATTGGAAACCGAAGCCTGTATAATTTTCATAAATCGGAGGAAACTGCATGAACGATATTCAATTCGAAGCCTTTAGCTTGTACGCAGGTATGCGTATGGAAGGTATGTCTAAGCTGGATGCATTTCTATACACTGTACGGTGTATGCTTCCNGANGANGANTACCCCAACGGATACGACGATAGTGCAATAGAATTATACTCATGGTTACGGGAGAAAGTAAAGCTTGACAGCTAAGTTGAAAGTAAAAGC
Organism: Candidatus Woesearchaeota archaeon; assembly: GCA_002686215.1. The sequence goes on along the minus strand of NZAU01000090.1, from coordinate 7,622 downwards.
AAAAAAGTCATGGTCAGTGCCTGAGCGGCACTTGGCCCGGGCTGCACTCAACTTTGCACTTGATGAGCTTGATCTTGGAATCTCGCCTGTACCTATTATTGTGTATCTCAAAGGGCAACATGAAACAGACTTTGGGGACTCTATAGACCTGGGCCATAAAATTGTGATTCGTATAAACAAATCCAATGGGTGGCTTCGTGCATTATTTCACGAAATGGAACACGCTCGTCAGTACNTTTACTGNGAGCTTGANTTAGANAGCGAGCACGTTATGTGGCNNGGNNNNCTTTCTNCNCGNAATNAAGAGGACTGGGATGAGTANTGGAACTCTCCGTGGGAAGTAGCTGCAAGGGAAAAAGAAGTAGAATTATTTGCAGCTTTCCAAAAAAATCTCTTGACATGATCCTCAGAAACTTGTATAATATATTTTCAAAAGTGGTAATTTACTTAATTTTTTCGGGAGAAACAAAATGACTGATATGACTGCTAAGGCTTCGGCCAACTACTCTCAGGCTATGGTGGATCGTCTCACCGCTGAGTACACCGCTAACCCTGTTCGTGCTACGGTTGATGCACTTGCTGACGAGTTCGACAAGACTCCTCGCAGTATCATCTCTAAGCTTTCTGCTCTGGGCATCTATGTCAAGGCAGAGCGTGTAACCAAGCGCGGTGAGCCAGTTGTTCGCAAGGACGAGTTGGTTGCTCAGGTTCAGGCAAGCATTGGTCGAGAGTTGCCTTCTCTGGCAAAGATGACCAAGGTTGACTTGACTAACCTCATCGAGTTCTTCGACGCGGCGTAAACCCCGGGGCTTCGGCCCCGTTTATTTCACGGCTCTTATGTATATAGTATATGTTCGAATTGGTAACATAGATCTAGTCCTAAATACTTGGCTAGACTATTTGCTTGCGTTTCGAGAAGCAGAGTCGTTAAATAAACGGGACTACAAGGGCTACTATTACGTAGTTTATAGGGAGAAATTCAATGGCAAAAACAATGATTTTTGATGCCGCTACTACGCGTGCATATCGTAAAGGACGCTTTCAAGGCAAGAAAGTAATGTCGCATGGTGCATATCGTGCGAAGCGTAAGCCTAACTCACCTATCGTGAAGAAGGCGGAGGCCGTAAAAGCTGCTGCAAACTTTGGCAAAAGTCCTGAGTTTAAGTTCGCTATCTACGGTATTGTGGCAGAGTAATGGCTCACATGATACGGGAGATCGTAAGGCCCGGGCTATACGTTTATAAAGTATTTAATCGAAGTGGAGCTTTGATGTATCATGGCTCTGATGAACACACTGCGGTTGCTATGAAGGCATCGCTGGAAACCCTGGAGGAGAAGTATGCTAGACAAGCAAGAGAGACTGGCAGTAGTAGATCGAGCGACTGATACAATAGAAGTAGAAGGTCAACGCAGGTCTTTTACTAGCGTACAGAGAGTAAGGGATGAACTGTGGCACAACTGGGCGCTGTCAGAGGCCCAGGTTGACAAAATAATTGGTATCATGTTTGAGGAGGGAGAGATTCGTGAAACCTTTTCTCTTGCTTCTTTTTACCCTGAGAAAGAGGACGTTTTTTCATGAGTAATCAACTGAAGGAAAATGCTGATTCAGTATGTTTTCGAATACAGTCTTTTATGATGGAGGCACGTAATAACCCCGCTCCAGTTCTACATATGAACGGTGACGGGCTTGTACTGGAGTACAACGATGCTGAGACAGGACATAAAAGATTTGAAAAAATTTCCGGGGTAAAGAAAAATAATTCTTGACTTTCAGTTCAAAAACGGTATATAATATCTTTTCAAATGGGGAAGCCATGGACGCCCAAAGCGTGCTACCCGCTTGCGATAAGGCAGTAAAGATCCCGGTAAAAGTTGACTCGGCCTTTCNGGAGCCCCCAACCCTAATTTGTTCCGCCTTCGTTGACCCTCCGTGGCCACGGTTAAAAGGCATCGTCCGCGGAACATAGTGCTAATGCGGGATGGCAAAGCACAATAAAAAGTACCATCTCAGTCTAGTGACACTTGAGTTCACTTTTCCCTGTTCGAGGTACAATATCGAACCCCCGTGTGTACGGGCGTTGGTACACGGCCAGTTANNGCTTTGNCGCGNTTTCGNATTCTGGCTNAACAAAAACGAAANAGAGGTAGGTTNCATCTGCAGTGNAAACCTAGATACGNGANNGGAGGTAGGTGCGTATCACTTANAACTATAGGAGGAAGTCCTTTTTATTAGTGGTCTTTAATTGCAATGAGGCGTCGAAAACCTCGACTACGGACGAAAGGCGGAAAATCCCTGCATAGAAATATGTGGGGATTTTTTTATGGCTTCTAAAAAATTTACTTGACATTTTTCTTCAGAACCTGTATAATATGTGTTCTATGGGAGAAATCTATGGCTAAAATACTGAAGTTTCCAGACGATCGTTGTATAAAGAAAAACCTGGAGAACGCAAAAGATTCATTAACAGAACTATATGATAGTATAAAAGTTTGCTACGAGAGTATCGAACAGTTAGAAAACATAGTAAGAAATAAAGAGAAAGAATATGATCTTCTATTCGCCCAGTATGTAAAAGCTCGGGGAGTAGAGAATATCGAGGTTGAATACATTGAGTTTGTAAGTGGAAACTTGCAGATCAATGTTGAGACAGGAGAAATTAGCTATGAAGGCTACGAAGAAGAAACCGAGCCAGAGCCGCCGGAACCCAGTAGCTCGGCATAATCACAATCGCGGCGGGGTCCATCGACCCAAAAAAGGTAAAGGAAGTTACAGAAGAAGAGGTAAGCATGAGTAACTATTCGGAAAGCGAAACAACTTATATGGTGCAANTGTACCAGGAAAACCCGTGCATGAACACTATTGAAGTACTAGTGGAACAATTAAAGAGAAGTAAAAAATCAATCATTGGNAAGTTGAGTCGAGAAGGAGTTTACAGGCGTGAAGTCTATGTATCAAAAACTGGAGAAAAACCTATCACGAAAGTGGAGATCGTTTCGAATATCGCTGATGCTTTGGGAATCGAGGTATCGGACTTGGCAGGCCTCGAGAAGAGTCCAAAAGAAACTCTTAAAAAACTATCAAAAGCAGTAGCGGGGTCTCTATGACTTGGCACGTACTATCGCTATGCTGGTGGGGCTATGTAACAATTATGTGTGGTTCAACGCTATGGGAGAATAATTTTGAAGGATTCTTTGGAATCTTTTTTACATGGATTATACTTCTTTATACGCCTTTTATCTTTTATGATGGCGATAAAAAAATTTGAAATTGGGCATAATTTTGAAGGATTTTGTGTAAAGTAAGGACGGATTTTCAGTAATAATCGTAGAATGATTATTAGCGGGGTAGTTTGATTGTGAGCGAATTATTTAATTATCTTTGTCATGAGTATTCGTCACAATCAGTACTTAATTAATAAACAATGATTTCTTTAGATTGGATTGTACAAAATCAGTTTCATCCAGATTTATGGTTAGCAGTCTTACGCCTTACGGCGACGACTGCATCCAGAATAAATCTAATTCAAACGATTTTGTTTTAGTTAGTAAGAATCTGTGATTGACTTGATTGTTTATCAATTTATGATATATTTTACCACACTTTTTGGCATAAGTAAAATACTTTTTTTGCCCTGGTCTTGGATTACAGTACCTGGGCGCTTTTCAGTTAACGAAAAAATATTATTTTGGAGGCGTAGGTGGAAGATTATTTATGGGTAGTAATGGCTTGCATGGTTGTTGCTCTAGCAAATAGAGGATGCATTCCTGAAGGCATGATGTNACAACNATAATTAAAAAAAGGGGCTACGGCCCCTTTCTTATATGACGTACAAATGGAGGACATTTCGCAAGTATAGGAATATAGAAAGTATACCGAGTGTTGTCCCGATCATCGTGATAATTTTTATACACGCAAACTCCAGCGGAGACAACTGAATTTCTATGGTTGTAGACTCCAGTCGCTCCTTCAAGAATGAGANNAAGCCAAAGAACTTCCAACCGTTTCTCAAGGGTTTAGAATACTTTCTAAATCTGGAGCGAAGAAGCCCGGGCCTTTCATTACTTTACCACTTTCGTTTTTAATTGGAGTACCGTCTTCACCNANNTTNCTCATGTTAGAAGCATGTACTTCAGTAAAACACTCATCAAGGTCAATACCAAATGTATGACCAGCACCGTATACCACATAGAGTATGTCTGTGAGAGCGTCGGCGATTTCGACCATATCTTTGTTTGCAATCGCTTCCACNANNTCATCTACTTCTTCTTGTATTAAATCTACCCGTAGTTCACGAGTGNTAAANTCAGGCCAGGTTGGTTGTGTNTCNACNGNNTGACCNAANGCNTNCATNAAATCTCCNACNANNTCAAANTTTGTTCCNTNNATCNTNATCTTGTCTCTTTCGTTTGAATCTTGCGACTGCAGCNTGNTTAGCCAGTCGTCGNTTTTCGCTTCTTGGTACATNATATTCCTTCTGTTTATAATCCCATAGTGTTTCTGAACATTTTTTCTTGAAAACTCGTAGAGCAGCGTCTACATTGTTGTTACGTACTTTCACTTTTGGCATAAATCTCCTTCTGCCTAAAAACTCCAACCTCTNTTACGTAGGTACGCTACTTGTTTGCGTATCGAGTTTTCNGTGCGACTGGGCAATACTTTCTCCTGTAANTCNGTNACAGACATNNTNGAGTAGTGCTCTTTCAGCATTACTCTNTCGCGTATNGACCANGGTCGCTTTTTATATTCTTTCATGACATATATTATANTCGAAGTGAGNTTCGAAGTCAAGTGTTATTTTTGCGATGTGGTGTTCCAAAAAATATATCTTGACAGTTGTCGTAAATTTTGATATAATATCCGCATAAATTGTGTTAGTAGAAAAGGAGATTTGTCTTGCTAGGAGTATATATTATATTTGCAATCTGTATGTGCGGCTGTGCAGGCCATGCTTTCTATTTAGGAAGAAGGACCGGAATACAGTCGACAGTCGAATTCCTAGCAGAACGAGGAATTATCGAACTAGACGAAGAGAGCCCATCTCTATAACTGGATAACTACAACCCCGGGCATCGAAAGAGCCCAAGCGTACCGAAAGGACGCAATTCATAAAAGGAGAACTTTATGACTAATGCTAAACTAGCAGTGGCAGACCTGCATAAATTTATGTTAGGTTTTGACCGTATGTTTCACGACACCAGCGTTTTTGCCCCCACACTCGATGGTGGGTATCCTCGATTCAATATTCTACGCGTAGGCAAGACTGGCTTTCGAGTCGAATTGGCTGTGCCTGGNTGGAATAANGATGACCTTGAGATTAGCCTTCACAAAGGNCTGCTCACGGTNANNGGAAACGTAAAGCAGGTAGAGTCTAGCNANGAAACTTANGTGTANAAAGGACTGAGTGGTAAGTGTTTTTCACGAACATTCGGTGTGAGNGAGCACGTAAAGCTAGACAAGGCTTACATGGAGCGTGGACTGCTNTGTATAGACTTACATGAAGAAATCCCTGATGAATTGCAGCCANTTAAGGTTGCCATTTCATAAGGAAATATATGTACTACAACAAATTTGAGTGTTGCGGCGAGTGTTTGTTATGCTTCTATTCACTTGGAATTATGATAAGCGCTCTAGCACCACTCTTCTAAACCCGTGGGGCTTCGGCCCCACTTCCTAGGAATATTACATGAACTATTATAATCAAGAAGAAATACCAGATCAAAAACATTTTTTTACAGAGTCATCCGAAGCGATGTTAGATGAGTTGCAGCCTGCTCTTGCAAAAGTAACTCGACGAGCTTTGGCAATATCTGATATAGAATTTCAAGTAGTTCATGGAATGAGAACTAGAACACAGCACAATGAATTTTGGAGAAAAGGCGTAACAATTGGTAATCAATCTACCCATTTTTATGGGCATGCTGTTGATCTTATACCAATAATCGAGGGACGACCTTGCGTAGAAGCAGAAGTATTTGATGATGTTGCAATGTGTATGAAGCTCGCAGGAGCAGATCTACATGTACCCCTTCGATGGGGCGGAGCTTGGCATTGTGATAATATCTGTGCTTTTGAGGGTATCATAGAAGATTTACAGATGTTTTACATTGATAATATGCGTATGCAAGATAAAAGACCTCGTTTAGACCTTTCTCACTTTGAGTTAACTATCGCAGAGTAATGGAACCATACGTTTACATAATTTTACTATTTGCAGGACTGATTATTCTGTCTTGGAACTGGCCTTTTGGACACTGATATGGATGTATTTCTTTTAATTTGTGCAATGAGTGTAACTCCGGTAGTGCTGGGTATAACTTTATACTTTAGTTTTAAAGTATGCCCTGAGTAATGGAAACTGAACCCTTGTTGTTTTTAGCATTTTTCTTTGTTTCTATAATAGCAATTACAGTAGGGGCGTGGTACGGAGATAAGACTGATTGAAAAATTTTTATTTTACTGGTGGACTACCACGAGCTGGTAACACCTTACTTTGCTCCATTTTAAATCAAAATCCCGATGTATTTGCTACAGGAATGTCTTGCTTACCTGAGGTATTTTTTAGATTATTAAGAATAGAAGAAGAGGATATTGCATATAAAACTTCGCCAACTGATGAAAGTTTGCAGAATATTTTTACAAATTTATTTGAAACATTTTATCAACATAAAGACGAAGAAGTTATCATTGAAAGATCGAGTTGGACAACTCCATATAACTATCAAGTTTTAAGTGACTATTGTCCAAATGATGTAAAAATAGTAATCTTAGTAAGACCTATTGTAGATGTAGTTAAATCATATTTAAAAGTATGTCAAAAAAGCCCGCTGTTTTATATCAATCAACAGTATAATTTTATTGACGAATCTACTCTATACAAGTCTGAAGTTGAAACAAAAGTAGATTTGATTCTACAAAAAGAGGGTGAGGTAGATAGAAATTTATACTCCATGCAGTGGTTAGCTGACAGTGAATACACTGATACTGTAAGAGTTTTAGACTACGACACCTTTATTAGTAATCCAAAAAAATATATTGAGTATTTGTATGAGTGGTACGGTATTCCGAAGTACAAGCACACTTATGAAAATTTAAAACAAGTTGGAGATTACGGAATTCCTTATGCTGACAGTGAAAATTTAAGAGCCCCTGGAATGCACAGTATCAGAACAAGTAAGATTAAAAAAATTAAAAATAACATAAAACTTCCAAATCATGTGGTAGATTACTGTAATTCCTTAAATGTGTGGAAAGGAAAAATAAAACATCTTGGAGATTGATACAATGAATCATCTAAGCGAAACTGGTAAAGGATATTTTGAACATTTGTTAGGTGCCTGGAAAGTAGCATTTATATTGCTAGTGCATGGGCTTCTACCAAATGTATGGAGATACAAAGCAAGTGACGCGCTTAGAAAAGACGAAAAAATGCAACGAGGAATACGAATTGTCGACTGACTATTTTGCAAAGTCAATGACAAAGTTCTTTCGTTTCTTTGCAGATACATTCTTTGCAAAGAGATATGGACACCGAGCAGTTGTACTTGAAACAGTTGCAGGAGTCCCAGGTATGGTTGCAGGAATGCTTGTACACCTCAAGAGTTTGAGAACACACAAGCGAGGC
>NZAU01000089.1 GCA_002686215.1 Candidatus Woesearchaeota archaeon | reverse complement strand
AAAAGCTCCGTTTGGTTTCAATGGTTTAGGTGAATTGGTTTACATGAGAACCTATTCAAGAATCAAAGAAAATGGTAAGAATGAAAGATGGTGGGAAACCGTACAGCGTGTTGTAGAGGGAACTTACAATATGCAAATGAATCACATTGAATCACATCAATTAGGGTGGAATGCGTGGCAAGCTCAAAAATCGGCTCAAGATATGTATGACCGAATTTTCAACATGAAATTCTTGCCTCCTGGACGCGGTCTGTGGGCTATGGGAACTGCAATCACAGAACAAAAAGGTTTATATGCCGCCCTAAACAATTGTGCTTTCGTATCAACGAAGACACTAAAAGAAGACTATGCTAAACCTTTCTGTTTCCTTATGGATGCTAGTATGTTGGGTGTTGGTGTAGGATTCGACACCAAAGGTGCTGGAGAAATAGTAGTAAAAGGTATACAAGAAAATAGAGAAGAACAGGTATACGAAATACCAGATACTCGTGAGGGTTGGGTAGAATCCCTAAGACTATTATTAGAAAGTTACTTTCATGGTCAGGCGCCAGTTGAGTTTGATTATACAAAGGTAAGACCAGCTGGAGAACCGATAAGTGGGTTCGGTGGTGTATCAAGTGGACATGAACCATTACAAGAAGTACACGAAGACATCAGAAAAGTTCTTGATAAAAATAGTGGAGAACCAATTACGATAACTACAATCGTAGATATAATGAATCTAATTGGTAAGTGTGTTGTAGCGGGTAATGTAAGAAGAACCGCTGAAATTGTATTTGGTGACCCACATTCAGAAGAGTATTTAGATTTAAAGAATTACAAAGTAAATCCACATAGAGACCAATATGGTTGGACATCTAATAATAGTATATTTGCAGAACTTGGTATGGACTATACCGAAGTATCAAAAAGAATTGTAGACAATGGTGAACCAGGTTTAGCTTGGTTGGACAATATGAGAAAATATTCTCGTATGAAAAATGGTGGAGATAACAAAGACCATAGAGTGATGGGTGGTAATCCATGTTTAGAACAATCTCTCGAATCATATGAGTTATGTTGTTTGGTAGAAACCTTTCCACAAAACCACGATTCATTTGAAGACTATGCTAGAACACTAAAATATGCTTATCTATACGCTAAAACTGTAACACTTGGAAAGACTCATTGGTCAGATACAAATCGTGTGATGTTAAGAAANAGAAGAATTGGATGTTCNGTNAGTGGTGTCGCACAATTTATTANTAATCGTGGATTAGATGAATTAAAGAATTGGTTAAATGATGGTTATGATGTTATTCAAGAATGGGATAAAATGTATTCAGATTGGTTTGCTGTACCAAGAAGTGTAAAGACTACTTCAGTAAAACCATCAGGTACAGTTTCTTTACTAGCAGGAGCGACTCCAGGATTACATTACCCTGAGAGTCGTTTTTACATTAGGAGAGTAAGGTTATCTAAACATTCAGAATTATTAGAACCATTGAAAAAAGCAAAGTATAAAGTAGAACCAGCATTTGGTTCAGAGGATACAACAATGGTTGTAGAAGTGCCTGTTGATGTCGGTGAGGGGATTAGNACAGCGGCTGAACTTTCGATTTGGGAACAATTCAGTTTAGCCGCTTTTCTTCAACGACATTGGGCAGANAATCAAGTTAGTTGTACCGTAACGTTTGACCCAGAAAAAGAGGGTTCGGTTATACCACAAGTCTTAAATTATTATCAGTATCATTTAAAGGGAATCTCACTTCTCCCAAGACATGATTACGGAGCTTACCCACAAATGCCGTATGAAGCTATAGACGAAAAAGAATACAAAAAACAAGTTAAAAAACTTGGTAAACTTTCTTTTGGTGTTATCAAACACGAAGAAGCAGATGTAGATAAATTTTGTAACAATGACGTTTGTGAAGTAGTTCCGATGACTGGTGATAACGATGACCAAGACTATGCAAATTAAAACTTCACATACAAAAAAGCGGACAGGCAGACGACACACCTGTAGAAAAATGTGTCAATTNATATGAATAAAAAGCAAGGAGAAAGATTATGAATTATCGTAATCTCATGTCTTTATTAATGATGACCAGTGGTCTTGTTTTCGGACAAGTAGTAACGGGATTCGTTGGTGAAGGCGATAAACCACTTGTAGGAGCTAATGTTGTAATTGATGGTACAGAACTTGGTGGAGTTACAGATAGTGAAGGTAAATTTACTATCGAAACTGGGTCTGGAACATTCGATGTTACAGCTTCTTACATTGGTTATGTTACCCTAACTAAATCAGTAACTGTTGGGGATATTGTAGCAAGTGTTAGTTTCAATTTAGAAACTGATGTTGTTGCAATGACAGCACTCGAAGTTCTAGCTTCAAGAGCTGATAAAACGACACCTGTAGCTTACACAACAGTAGATAAAGAAGAAATGGAAATTCGTCTTGGTTCACAAGATATTCCAATGATTCTTAACACTACACCAAGTGTATATGCGACTGGTCAAGGTGGTGGTGCGGGTGATGCTCGTATCAATGTTCGAGGATTCAACCAAAGAAACGTAGCCGTGATGATAAATGGTGTTCCCCAAAATGATATGGAGAACGGATGGGTCTATTGGTCTAATTGGGATGGAGTAGGTGATGCTACAACTTCAATTCAGATGCAAAGAGGTCTATCAGCTGTTAATCTAGCTACACCATCTATTGGTGGAACTATGAACATAATTACCGACCCTGCTTCACACGAGAAGGGTGGTAAAGTAAAACAAGAAGTAGGTGAAGGTGGATTCCTTAAATCTACTATTAACTATAACTCTGGTCTTATGTTAGATGATAAGTTAGCTGTAAGTGGAACGATAGTTCGTAAAACTGGTGATGGTTTTATTGATGGAACTTGGACAGACGCTTGGGCTTACTATCTTGGAACAAGTTATCAGATGAACGATGACCATAGGTTTGAGTTATATGCTATTGGTGCTCCACAGCGTCATGGTCAGAATCTATATAAACAGAACATAGCAACTTATTCACAAGAGTTAGCAGGTAGTATTGATGGATACAACGATTCTGCTTATGTTGAAGGAGAAAAGTTCGAACACGAGGCTGGTAGATTCTTTAACCAAAACGTTGCACCAATTGACCCAGATTATAAAGGTCAACAATATTGGTATATGTACGGAGCTCGTACAACCGATAGGTATAGTTCTAACTTCCTAAATGAAAGAGAAAACTTCTTTCATAAACCACTTGTTAACTTGAATCATTTTTATGATATCAATGAAGACATGAGGTTAAGTTCAGTACTATATTGGAGTGGTGGTTCTGGTGGAGGAACTGGTACTTATGGTAGCGTAAGTAGGACACCCGCGATAGAAGGAAATGCCTGGTATTCAAGTTCACCTTGGATGTGGGATTGGAATGCTGAGATTGAACAGAACTCTGCTAATGTAGATTCTGCTTTCTCTGATGTTGAAAATCGTTCAACAGGTATCCTTAGAAACTCAATCAATAGACAAAACACTTATGGTTTGATTTCTAAATTAAACTATGATGTATCAGACGAACTTGAAGTTCAGATTGGTATTGATTGGAGAACTGCTGGTATTGAACATGCTAGAGAAGTTCGTGACTTACTTGGTGGAGACTATTATGTAGACTACGCTGATGATAATGCTTCTGATGGTAAAGTGGTTCGTTTAGGTGATATTATTGCTTATCATAACGAAACTACTGTAAATTGGTTAGGAGCTTTTCTACAAGGTAAGTATGATACTGAAAAGATAAATCTATATGGTATGGGTGGTATATCTACAATTGGATATACTTACGAAGACCATTTTGCTCTTAATGTAGATGANGATGGAAACANGATTGATAATTTTGTTNAAGCNCCATCTATCACAACCTTTCAAGTAAAGGGTGGAGCTAGATATAATCTTGATGACAGACTATCTACATTCGTAAATGCTGGTTATGTACAAAAACCACCAATCTTAGATAATGTAATTGATTATGATGGAAATGTATCTACAAATCCAGACAATGAGAAATTCATATCTACAGAGGTCGGTGGAGAATACAGAAGTGACTTGGTTGCTATCAAGGGTAGTTATTATAACACTCAATGGAAAGATAGAANCCTNACNAAATCNGTAACNACAGGNCAAGGTGACTCAGGTGANACNGATATCATTTANNTNACNGGTGTANACCAAAGTCATAGTGGTTTCGAGATAGAGTCTAAAGTTGCTCTTCACGAAATGGTAGACTTGGACTTAGCGGTTAGTATCGGAGATTGGTATTTTGATGGAGATGCTAAAGGTGATTACACAGAGATGGAATACAATGATGATAACCAAATCATTGGACAANCATCTACTGAGTATGAATACGCTTTAAACAATCTAAAAGTTGGTGATATGCCACAAACATCTTATGTTGGTGGTCTTACACTAAAACCAATTGAAGGATTGAGTGTACAAGGACTTTACAGATGGTATGATAATCATTATGCTGATTGGAGTCCTGATAGTCGTGAAGTTGAAGGTGATGCAGATAGAGCACAAGTATGGAAAACACCATCTTATGGTAAGTTAGACCTACACTTAGCTTATAAGTTACCTCAAATAGCAGGACTTGATATGACCTTACATGGTCATTTATTTAACGCACTTGATGATGTTTATGTTCAAGATGCAACAGACAATAGTAAGTACAATGGGTATGGTGATAAGATGCACTTAGCTCATAACGCTGAAGTATTTCTTGGAACACCAAGAAGTTTTAATTTAGGACTTACTGTTAATTTCTAAAATGGTTCAATTTGGGGGGATATAATCCCCCCATTTTACCAAAAAAATATTGACCCTTTAGATTTTGGGGTGACTATTTATTTCTATAAAATAAGGTTATTAAATGATAAATCACAAGTTATATGGTAGAAGAGTCTTACACGTGATGTCACCTGTAAGATGGCGTTCAACCAAATTCATGCATCAAGCAGATTCCAATTATAAAGTAATGGTTAAAACTATAAAGTGGTTACCTATGTGTCATCACTATGTTTTAGTTCCACCAAATAATACAATCCCACATCTCGGAGATAATGTCACAATGATAAAGTTTCCATATGCTGGTAGTGTATTATTTAATCGTGGTTTCTTTGATAGTAAAGCTCTATTGAAAAAAGTTGACTTTCAAAAACTTGATGTTGACTTTATCTTTAATCATCAACCAGAATTATTGTACAATGTTTATAACGCAATCTTGACCGATAGGTATGGAATGACTGTAGATAGTTACAATTTTTTTCATTGGGTTGATTGTGAAAAGAGTAGACCTACTGGTGGTTATCCAGTTGGTTTCTTCAGACAATTAGAAGCTATTGATTTATCTACAAAATCTTATTTTCATTGTCCAGTTAGTTTGGACTATATGAAATCTAATTGGGATAAGATGCCACATACAGCACAAGGTGTTGATGACAATGTGATGAAAGAAAAAATTAATTACTTTCCACTTGGTGTAGGTGACTTACCTGACCCAGAACCATTTCCATTACCAGACAAAAAAATATTGGTGTTCAACCATAGATGGAATCAATCTACTGGTATAAAAAAACTTATAGAGTGGACGAAAGACCTTGACAGAGATGAGTGGTTAGTTTGGATTACTGATGATGATGCTAGAAAACCTAAAGCAGGTAAACCAGCACCAGATTGGATGAAAGTTCAAAACTTACCAAGTGGTGGTCAATATAGATACTTGATAGATAATTGTTATGCTTCTATTTGTATTGTAAATGATTATATGACTTGGAATTTATCAGTACAAGATGCTATAAAAGCAAATAGACCAAGTTTAACATTTAAACATCCAACACAAGAACACGTTTTAGGTAAAGACTATCCACTATACTTTACAGATAAAAAATCCTTTCTTGAATTATTAGAAAACACACCAAAAGATTTTCAATGGGATTTACCACCACACGATGAAAGATTTAAAGAAAATTTAATTAACGATTTGATTGAAGCTTGTGATGGTAAAAAGAAACGTACTGTGAAAACACCAAGTGCTGGTATAGAGTGGTTGTATCACATTCTAAAAGATAATGGTTTCAAGAAAAATCTATTATACAATAGTCATCCTAATTTGTATCTGAGTAATACTTGGGAGAAGATAAGACTTTGGTGTTTATCCAAAGGAATAAAAGACGACCCAAATTATGAGTATACAAGGTTATTTGTTCCAGATGATAAACGAGATGAAATACAAAAACTCGTTGATGATTCTGGTGAAACGTTTGGTGAATCAAAAGTAGACCCAAAGTTCAAAACAATTAACAAAGATGATAGTTGGTTCTAATGTATCAGAATATATTTTATGATAACTTCAAAAATAAGATACACATTTGGGATGACGAAAAAGGTTATCTCGTTCTACCATATAAAAAATACGCTTACGTAAAAGATAATTATGGAACTTATGTATCTCTTTACGGAGATAAACTAAAGAAGATATATAAGTGGGATAAGAATACCAAAAATCTTTGGGAGTCTGATGTAAATCCAGAAACAAGAACACTTGTTGATATGTATACAGATTCAGATGATATATCCACAAACATAAGAATTGGTATTATTGATATCGAGGTTGAGGTTACACAAGGATTTCCAGATGTTCAAAAAGCAGAGAACAAAATAACTTCAATAGCTTACTACGATAGTGAAGTAAATAAATATTTTTGTCTCGTACTTGACCCAGAGAATAGACTAACTCTTGAAACAAAAGATGATGTTGAGATAGAAGCTTTTCAAGAAGAAGGTGAGTTACTAAATAGATTTTACGCATTGTTTCTTCAATTAAGACCTACAATATTAACTGGTTGGAATACTCTAAGGTTTGATATACCATACCTTTACAATAGAGCTACAAATGTACTTGGTTCTGAAATAGCAGATTGTCTGTCTCCAATCAGAAGAGTTAATTGGAGTGAGTATCAAAACAGATACAAAATAGCTGGACTATCTCAATTAGATTATTTATCACTATACAAAAATTTTACATATACCCAAAAGACATCTTATAGATTAGATGCTATAGCAGAAGATGAACTTGGTGAGAAAAAAGTTGAGTATGAAGGAACATTAAATGACTTGTATGACAATGACTTAGATAAGTTTGTAGAATATAACGTACATGACGTTAGACTTGTTAAGATGTTAAATGACAAGTTAGATTTCATTGATGTATGTCGTGGTATTGCTCATGTTGGTCACGTACCATATGAAGAAGTAGAGTGGTCTTCGAGATATCTTGAAGGAGCTGTATTAGTTTATCTGAAAAAACTTGGTATTGTTGCACCAAATAAAAAGAAAGATGGTAGAAAAGATTTATTTGAAGAGAACAAGTTCTCTGGTGCTTATGTACAAGACCCACAAAAAGGTAGACACGAATGGATTTACGATTTGGATATTACATCAATGTATCCGTCAATTATTATGTCGTTGAATATATCACCAGAAACGAAGATAGGTGAGATAGTTGGTTGGAATCCAGAAGAGTATGTAAAAAAAGTACCAAAAACCTATACAGTAAAAATGGGTGGTAAAGAACAAGGTAAAGTTACACACGAAGAATTAGAAAAATATTTTAATGACAATCAAGTTTCTATATCATCAAATGGTATCATATATAAAACAGATAAAAAAGGTTTGATTCCAGCTTTGTTGGAACAATGGTTTGATACAAGGGTAGAGTTTAGAAAACTAGCTAAAAAGTTTGCTGACGAAGGTGATGATGAGAAGTATCAATACTTCAATAGAAAACAATACATTCAGAAAGTTGTTTTAAATTCATTATATGGTGTATTGGGTTTGTCGGTTTTTAGATTCTATGATTTAGATAACGCAGAAGCAACAACATTGACTGGTCAATCATTGATTAAATTTACAAAGAAGATTGGTAATCATTTCTATAATAAAGAACTTGAAGATGATAAAGATTATTGTATCTACATTGATACTGATTCGGTATTTTATTCAGCCGTACCACTTCTTGAAAAAAGATTTCCAAACCAAGAACTTTCTGATGTTATGAAAACACAAAAGATTTCAGAGATAGCTACAGAAGTTCAAGGTTATATGAATAAGTCTTATGATTACTTTGCTAAAAAGTTTTGTAATATTGTCAAACATAGATTTGAAATCAAACAAGAGATTATAGCAAGAGCTGGTTTCTTCGTTGTTAAGAAAAGATATGGGATGAGAATTATCAATGACAATGGTGTAAAGGTAAATAAGGTTCACGTAAAAGGTTTAGATACAGTTAGAAGTACTTTCCCACCAGCTATGAAACATCTACTAAAGAGTGTACTCGATGATATATTAAACTATGTTCCAAAGGATAAAGTTGATGAACGAATATTAGATTTCAAATCTAAGATAACACAATTGAGTGTAGATGATATAGCTAATCCAGTTGGTGTAAAGAATATAGAAAAATACACACCAAAAAAAGATGATGGATTCAATAACGTTGGTGCAAAAACAGCTATTATGACTGGTACACCAGTTCACGTTAAGTCTTCAATATACTATAATGATTTGTTGAAGTATTTCAAGAAAAAAAGTTATGAACCAATTGTTAGTGATTCTAAAATCAGATGGGTGTATCTAAAAGACAATCCTTTGAAGTTGGACGTAGTTGCTTACAAGGGTTATGAAGACCCAAAAGAGATAATGGATTTTATAAAACAATATATTGACTATGATAAAATGTATGAACAAGCTTTGACCAAAAAACTAAATATGTTTTATGGTGCTTTAGATTGGGATGAACCACAAGTAAAGAATGAAAACGCATGGTTTTAGTATTGTACACAATTCCTAAATGTCCGTATTGTAAAGAAGCTAAAACTTGGTTAAAAAACAATGGTGTAAATTTTATGGAAGTTAGAGTTTTTGAGAACAAAAAATTAGAAGAAAAACTTTACAAGAAAACAAAATCTAATACATTGACCTATCCAATACTGAATATTGGTGGTAATTATTTTAATGGTTGGTTCAACCAAGAACAATTGAAAAAATTTAAGGATTTATTAAAAATAAATTGATGGTTTTGAACGAGTCATATATATGTATATATAACTCATATAATAATAGGAGAAAATGGTTATGGAAAAAGCGAAACTTACTCGCTATCTTGACAAGATACGTCTTGGAAACAAAATAACACAAACACAAATAACAACACATAATGGTAATACCCATTCTGCTGTAGCAACAGATAATAAAGATTGTTTGGTTGTTTTGAAAATGGAGAAGTCACCGATGCAAGAAGCTACTATTGGTGTTGGTGATATTTCAAAGTTAAGTAATTTATTACAATCACTTGGTTCAGAAATATCTTTTGATGTTACTAACATTGATAGAGATGGTGAGAAGAAAGCGGTTGAGGTAAATTGTAAAGATGATTTTGGTAATAAAGCAAAGTATATGTTACACGACACAAGTGTCGTACCTAAAGCTAGTGATGAGATATTGAAGACTCTTTTTCAACAAGAGTGGGAAGTATCTTTTACAATGGATTCTAACTTCATCCAAAAATTTACAAGTGGTAAATCAGCACTTGGGGATGAAATAGATACCTTTACAGTATTAACTGAAGATGGTAATACTTCGGTTTGTATTGGTTGGAGAACAACACATTCTAATAGATTGGAAATACCAGTCACAACAACAAAGTATGCTGATGTTGATAAATTTTATTTCAATAGTGACGTTATGTCTGAAATATTGAACGTAAATAAAGAATGTGAAACTGGTACTTTTGAAATGGTTGGTGGAGATAGACCACTTGTAAAGTTGTCTTTCAACATTGATGATTATTCAGCAGTTTACTTTTTACAATCACGTACAGCTATATAATTTGAATGTTAGTTACAAATGATAAAAACACTCTATGGGTAGAAAAGTATCGGCCTACAAGTCTCGAATCTTACATAGGTAATAAACACCTAAAGACTAAGATTGAAGACGCTATAGAGAGTGGAGACTTACCACATCTTTTACTATATGGGAAGGCTGGTACAGGTAAGACCACTCTCGCTAAATTACTTGTTAAGAACATTGATTGTGAATATCTATACATTAATGCATCTGATGAAAGAAGAGTCGAGGTCATAGATAAAATCAGACCTTTCGCTGGTTCTCTTGGTTTCGCTAATATGAAAATCGTTATACTTGATGAGGTTGATTATATCACACCAACAAGTCAAGCGGCTCTTCGTAATATAATGGAAACATATTCTAATCATTGTAGATTTATCTTGACTTGTAATTTTGTTGAACGTATTATAGACCCAATACAAAGTAGATGTCAGGCGTATAATCTAACACCACCATCAAAAAAAGAGGTAGCTATACATCTTGGTAAAATACTCGATAACGAAAAAGTTGGTTATAAGAATGAAGATATAGCTTTTATTATCAATAGTTGTTATCCAGATATTCGTAGAGTTCTAAATTCTGCACAAAGACAATCTGTTGATGGTAATCTTGAATTGGATAAGACAAGTATTATTCAGAATGATTATAAGATGAAAGTACTTGATATCTTGAAGAACCAAGACAAAAGAAATGCGTTCAAGAATATAAGACAATTGTTATTGGATAGTGAGGTAAAAGATTATTCAGAGTTGTTTAGATTATTATATGATGAGGTAGATGATTGGGGTAAAGGTCATGTAGCTCAATGTATCTTGACTTTAGCCAAATATCAACAATCTGATGCTATTGTTGTTGATAAAGAAATAAATGCAATGTCTATGATAATAGAATTGTTGGGAGTGGTAAAATGAAAAGAATCTTAGTAGTCGGAGATAGTTGTAAAGATGTTTTTATTTATGGTGACATTGAGAGAATAAGTCCAGAAGCTCCTATCCCAGTATTTGTACCAACACGTGAAGAATCAAATGATGGTATGGCTAGAAATGTTTCAAATAATGTTGAATCGTTAGATATGGGTATTCATACAATCACCAATAAAAATAGTATTGTTAAAAAAAGATATGTGGATAATCGTAGTGGTCAAATGGTTCTAAGAGTTGATGAACACGATTATTGTGATAGAATAGATGATATACTACTATCAACAATTCAGAATAACGAATGTTACATATCAATGAGTGGTAAAGTTGAAGTTGATGCTATTATTATATCAGATTATTGTAAAGGTTTTTTACATGAAGATGACATTAAGTGGATTTGTGATAATAATAAAAACGTATTTGTGGATACAAAAAAGAAACTTGGTACTTGGATTGAAAATGCAGACTTTATAAAAATAAATGAATTAGAGTATAAGAAGAACCATGAGTTATTATCAGATGAAGGATTTGAAGAAAAACTTATTGTAACTTTAGGTAGTAAAGGTTGTAGATGGAATGGTAAAACATTTGATGTTGAATCAGTACCAGTCAGAGATGTAAGTGGAGCTGGTGATACCTTTTTAGCAGGTTTAGTTCGTGGTTACTTAGATACCAAAGATATAAGTAAAGGTATCGAATTAGCTCAAAAGTGTACGACATTGGTTGTACAAAAACATGGAGTTGCAACAGTTAGTATAGGAGAAATAGAATGAGTACAAAACCAATGAAACCTTTTCCAGGTGCACCAAAAAATGAAGTAAAAATTAATCTTGAAGACCAAGAAACTATGAAATGTGACAATTGTGGAAACTATTTATTTATAACATCATTTGTTATTAAGAAAATATCAGCTATCGTCTCACCAACAGGACAAGCTGGTTTGGTTCCAGTTCAAGTTTATAGTTGTGGTAATTGTGGTCAAGTACCAAAACAACTTTTAGAGAGTAGTGGTCTAAGTGTCAAAGAAGAAAAAACAGACAATTAAGAAAAAGGGTTTATTCGACCACTTAAATGCTGTAACGCAATATCAGAACCCAGATTATTGGGATACTCTTTCAACAGAGGATAAAAAAACATATTCGGATTATATGGTCAATCGTTTTCTATCAATGAAGATGGAATGGATTGATTTCGTTAATGATGTTCAGAAATATTGGGATGTCTTAACACCAAGAGAACATTACAAAATATATTGTGATGTTTTACCAAAAGGAAAACAATTTTTAAGATACGTAAAAGGAAAGAACGATATGAATTTACCAAAATGGTTTATTGAAATTATGACCAAACATTATGAGTGTTCTATATCAGAAGTAAGTAATGCTGTAGAAACACTTATACTAACAGAACAAGGAATGTATGAAATTAGAGAAGTTCTACAGAAATATGGCATAGAGCCAAAGATGTGGAAAGAATTACCATTTAGTTTACAATAGGAGTTTACAATGACTAATCTTGAAGAAAGAAATATCAAACACACTATTCTAATGAAAGAATTAGAGTGGGGTGTGAATACCGAAACTAATACAGTTTATATGGCTTATGATTTTGATATGGACAATCTTTACACAATTGTTACAAAAATAGATAATCTATTAAGACATCAAGAAGACCCAAAAAAGAATTTGAATATGATTATAAGCTCATANGGTGGAGATGTATATACTATGCTAGGTATGATAGATTANATAAGAAGTCTACCAGTTAAAGTTAACACTCACTGCCTTGGAGCGTGTATGTCGGCGGCCGCAGTCTTGCTTGCTTGTGGAACTGGTAAAAGAACGATGACNAAAAATTCAACCGTGATGGTTCACGAAGGTTCTGCTTTTGAAGCTGGAAAAACATCGGATGTATTAAAAGGAGCCGACCATTTGAAACTATTACAAAAAACTATTTGTAATATTCTTGGAGATGTAACAAAGAAATCTTCCGAGTTTTGGGAAGGAGTTTCTAAACAAGATACCTANCTAACAGCTAGTGAATGTTTGGAGTATGGTGTCGTAGATNAGGTAGTGTAAATTGAGTGAACCGAGTTTATTAGATTTAAAAAGAGGAANNGTNATGAAAACTATAAAAGANACACCAACAGGTGTTGATTCACCTGGAACAATTGTAGAACGGATGGAACAAGAATGGCCTGAAATGACACAAGAGTTCAAAAGACTACAAAGAGAACAATATGAATTGTTCTGTCACAAACAACATGACTATGGCCCAGGAAATATATCAGTTGGTACTCAATTGATAACAGATGATGAAATACACCTATCACTTACAGGTCTTTGGTTTCGTATGAATGATAAGATACAAAGATTGAAAACTTTATTGATGGGTAAAAGAGGAAACGCNGTAGAGGGTGAACCAATGGAAGATGCTTATCTTGATGTCAGTAATTATGGAATTATGGCAACAATAGTCAAGAATGGTAAATGGGGTAAGTGATGAAACAACCTATAAAAATTATAGAAGAGTTAGTTGATAAATTTCCAAATGATATGGAGCTAGGTGGAAAGGTTAGAGCTTATATACATTGGTTACGAGGACTACTAAAGGATAAACCAGATGTATAAGTATGAATGTAAGGCTGGAGTATATGAGTCTGATACTTTAGTTGGTTTACTATGGGAAAGATTNAAACATAGATTATGGCATTTAAAGGAGCATGGTAAATGGATGGATTAAGAGTACTACATTATGGTAGTCCAGTAAGATTTGATAGTAGTGGAGTTTTTCAACATCAGTTTGATTCCAATTACAAGGTATTAGAAAAAACAATATCATTCTTGCCAGAATGTCATCACTATGTTTTAGTACCAGAAAAACATACTATGCCTGATGATAGACCAAATGTTACTCTTATAAAATATCCATACTATAGAAATGCTTTATCTAATCGTTCAGCGTTTCATGATTCTGTTTTTAGAAATATCATAGACTTCAAAACACAAGACATTGACTTNGTATTTTGTCANCAACCAGAGATGTTGTATAATATATTTGTAGCTATGAGTGATAAGAGATATGGACAAGTTGTAAGTAGATTTTTNTTCTTTCANTGGGTTGATTGTCCAGGTAGTAGAGTATCTTCAGCAACACCACCACCATTTATGAGACAAATAGAATCAATAGGTATGGCTGATAATGCATTCTTCCATACTGATATATCAAATGATTGGTTAGCTAGAAACTTTACAAAAGGACAACCAGTTTCTATTGATATGAATTATATCAAGAATAAGACAAAGACTATGCCACTAGCTTCAGACCCGTTACCACCAGCAGAACCTATAGACTTACCAACAGACAAGAAGATTGTCGTATTTAATCATAGGTGGGGTCAAACAACGGGTGTAAATAGATTGTTAGAATACTTTGAAGGATTAGAAGATGAGTATATGATATGGAGTACTGATTGGCAAGCTCCAAAAGAGTATGTAGCTTCTAAGTTAAACAGAGGTCAATATAGATACTTGTTAGAAAACTCTCATTGTAGTGTAAGTTTCGTTGATGGTTACATGACTTGGAATTTATCAGTACAAGATGGTATACAAGTTGATAAACCAGTTTTGGTGTATGATAATCCACAAATGAGTAAAGTTGTAGGAGAAAATTATCCATACACATTTAAAACCAAAGAAGAATTTCAGAACATGATAAGAAAAATACCTGAAAAAAGCTCTTGGAATTTAGATAATTTTGAGTTAACTTTTAGGGAGAACTTGAGGAATACCATGCAGGAAATCATTTCTCGTGCTAGACCCAAGTTACCACAAGATGCTATGAATTGGTTATATTGTATATTAAATGGGGTGACACAAAAAAGTCACATAACAGAACAAGTTCAACCACATCTAGCAGCTAATTCAACATGGCAATACATTCGTAGGTGGTTACTAAGTAAGGGTGTTAGAGATAATCCAAAAACACCATATACTAATTACGATTTGTCTAAAAGTAATATTGACCAAGAGTTGATTGATGAATGTTTGAGTAGTGTAGAATTGGATTTAAAAGTAAATAAACGTAAAAAGTTAAGTTCAGTAGATAAAGAGGTGTCCTGGTTTTGAAATCAATATCATATAGTCAATATAACTTATGGGCTCAATGTCCATTTAGATGGAAATTATTATACGTAGATGGTCTACGTGAATTTACAGATAGTATCCACACAATGTTTGGTACATCTATGCATGAAGTGTTACAATTCTATTTACACGTGATGTATAATCAGACCGCTAAAGAAGCAGATTCTATTGATTTGGAAGACTTGTTGAGACAAAGAATGCAACATCATTATGAAAGAATAATGAAATCTAATGGTGGTGAGGTTTTTTGTACTGAAAATGATATGGTAGAGTTTTACAATGATGGTTGTAATATTTTGGATTGGTTCAAGAAAAGAAGAGCTCAATATTTCAGTAAGAAGGGATATGAACTTGTTGGTATTGAAACCAAACTAAATTATGTAATGAAGGGTAACGTCAAGTTTAAGGGGTTTATTGACCTCGTAATCCACGATACAGTTAGAGACAAGTACATCATCTATGATATTAAGACTTCAACAAAAGGTTGGAACAAGTGGCAGAAGAAGGATAAAAATAAAACAGACCAGTTGTTATTGTACAAACAATTCTATTCAGTTCAAATGAATGTTCCAATAGAAAAGATTGATGTAGAGTTTTTTATTGTGAAACGTAAGTTGTGGGAAAATGTTGACTTTCCACAAAAGAGGGTTCAGAAAGTAGTACCTGCTTCTGGTAAACCGAGTATTAATAGGGTACTTTTGAACGTAAATAATTTTTTAGCAGAATGTTTCGATGAGAATGGAGAATATCTTCAGGATACTATTTATAGAAAAGAGCCTTCACAAAAAAATTGTAAATATTGTGAGTTCAAGAACAAACCAGAACTATGTGATAGGAAGAGGTAATTATGAATCATCTTGGAAAAATTAGTATACGGATGAAATTAGATGATTTCACGAATGAAAAGGTAGAAAAAGAAATTTTACAAGAATTGGAAAATATTCAAAAAATTTCAAATGGTATAGTGGAATTACTATTGTGGTTCGATGATAAAAAAGATAATAGTTTCGATTTAGGTAAAATACTTGAATCTATGGAAGAAGCTCATCATTGGAAAACAAGTATAAAAGCTGTATCCAAGATGAAAAGTAGTGATTATGTTTGGTTCGATGTTAGATGTGTAGAAGACTTGAATGTACTAAATGGTAATTTCAGATTTCAATATAGATATCACGAACCATCACAAATAGCAACTGGGTTGAGTAAATTTTCTGAAGCTATAAGATTCTTCAAAGATAAACCACCCAAAGAAAAAAAGGTAGAACGTAAACAAAAACGGAATGATTTATGAGAATAGGAATAGTAGGTTCGAGACAATATTCTAATAAAAGAAGAATCAAAGAATTTGTATTTGCACTAAAAGAAAAGTTTGGAGAGAATATTGAAATAGTAAGTGGTGGACAGAAAGAAGGAGCTGATGGATATGCTAAAAAGTATGCATTAGAGTTTGATATGAAATATGCAGAATTTCCACCAACACACTATCCTTATAATGTACATTGTGTTAGACCAAGATTTGAGTATGGTAAACAATATGCTACATGGCACTACCATAAACGTAATAAACAGATAGTGGAATACTCAGACAAAATTGTTGCGTTCATACCAAAGGACGTGGTGTCCAAAGGAACTTTCAGTACCATAAAAGAAGCAAAAAAAGTTGGTAAGAAAGTAGTTATTATTAACTAATTATATATATACGTATATACGGAGAGAAATAATGGAAGACAAAGTTAAGTTAACTTCTGTAAAATTATTGAGTGATTTATACAAATCATTCAAACAAGAAAGTTTGGTGACAGAGTTCACCCTACAGAAATTAATTAATAGATGCTTACATAGATATGTATCAGATGAGGATTTTAGAAAAAGAATCCACGAACACGAAAACTTACAAGTATCAGGGAGTCAGTTTTAATGCAGTTAAGAGATGATTTAATCAGAGCTAGTAAACTTCAATTTGAAGCACTTATAGAAAAACATAGAATGAATGTTGAAGTTCTATTAGAAAATGGTGTTGGAGTAGCAGAACATCCAGATGTAATGGAAACAATTGAGAAAGAACTAGCTATCATAGCCGAGTATGATGACAAATTATCAGTTTTAAAAAAATATATTATGGATTATAAAGATACAC
>NZAU01000088.1 GCA_002686215.1 Candidatus Woesearchaeota archaeon | reverse complement strand
AGTCTGGCAAAAGCAAACATCCAATAGTGATAAACATTTTTGGACAGACTGCATTCGTGGTGCTGGCAATTGTTTTAGAACTGATAATGCTGATGATGAATTTGCTGCTGATGCTGTCGAATCTTTCACCTCAGATGGTTGGAAGATTGCATCAGGATCAGCAAATGCGAATCAAAATGGCGAGGCTTATGCTGCATGGGCTTGGAAAGCTGGTGGAACACCAACAGCAACCAACACTCAATCGTCTGGTGCTATGACTGCCAATAGTGTTTCTGTTGATGGAGTTCTTCAATCAGCATATACACCATCTGGTTCTCCTACCATATATCCAAAGAAAATGTCTGTTGGCACTAAACAGGGATTTAGTATGGTACAATATGATGGAAATAATACTTCGGGAGCAACGTTGCCTCATGGACTCTCAAAGGCACCAGATTTCTTCGTAACCAAAGCTGATTATGATAGTAGAGAATGGCAAGTATATCATCAAGGTCTTGGCAATCAACAACCAATTAGATTGAATACAGATCAAGCAGCACAGTCAGCAAATGCTGCTTACTTTAACAATACAAGTCCAACAGCATCTGTTGTGACATTTGGTACTGGTGGTGATGCCAATCAAGGAGGTGAAACTCCTTTAACTTACATCATGTATGCGTGGCACGATGTCCCTGGTCTACAGAAATTTGGCACCTTTACTGGAAATGCAGATTCTGGTGGTAATGGACCGTTTGTGGAGTTGGGATTTAGACCAGCAGTAATTTGGTTCAAAGCAACAACTGGAACTCAACCATGGAATGTATATGATAGTGAAAGAGGAAAAATAAATCCAATTGATGAGGGACTATTAATTAACACTCCTGGTACTGAATTTACTGGAACTGCGAGAGTTGATTACCTTTCAAACGGATTTAAGGTAAGAGCTCCTAGTGGTGGAAATCCAAACGTTGCAACCACTTATATCTACTGTGCCTGGGCAGAAGCACCATCAGTTGACTTGTTCGGTGGGGGTGCTAACGCAAGATAACCTATAAATAACTAAAAAGTAACTGTGTGCAATGACGAGAGCACGAAACATATCAAGAATTTTATCAGCACAGGAAATCAGTGGTGATATTAATCTTAGTGGTATTGTCACTGCCACAGAGTTCTATGGGGATGGATCTAATCTAACTGGTGTCGGTCTTACAGCAGATACCAGCACAAATTCTCTGGTTGTCACTGGAATATCAACTCTTGGTAATGTGACAGCAGGAGTTGCCACTGCAAATCAGTTTAGTGGTAATATAACTGGCACTGCTGCTACATTCTCAGGTAACGTCACAGTTGGTGGTGTATTGACATATGATGATGTAACTAACGTCGATTCTCTTGGTATCATCACTGCAAGAAGTGGTGTATCAATCGCAGACTCCATCTTCCATACTGGTGATACAAATACTGCTATTCGTTTCCCTGCTGCTGATACATTTACAGTAGAGACTGCTGGTGCAGAAACACTTCGTATAACTTCTGGTGGTGATGTTGGCATCGGAACAAATAATCCAGGAACAACATTAGAAGTTTTTACTGATGATGATACTGATATTAGCGGTAATACTGGGACTAATAATACAAACTCCATTCTGAGACTTTTTAATAAGAACGGATCTGACGGTACTGGGGTTAATAATTATACTGGAATTCGTTTTGATGTAGCAAATGGAGCAAGATCTTCTGCTTATTTGAATTATGTAAGAACGGGAGATAATCAGGGAGCATTCTTATTTAAAGCAAGAAATGCTTCAAGTTCATATCCAGAGTTGTTACGTATAACTTCTGCTGGTCTGGTCGGTATCGGAAGTGCAACGCCAACCTTCACTGCTGATATTCTGTCTGGTGTTCAAAACACTGGTGCAAACATCAACAATCCATCCCAATTAAGCGTAACCGGACCAAACAAATCGCTAACTGCCGGTGGAGCAAATGTTTTTATCAACAGTAATTCAGATCTTGCTGCTGACACTGGTGGTAGCATTGCGTTCAGTGGGCGTAATACAACAAGTTCTACAAATAGCGTTGTTCACGCAACAATTAAAGGAGCCAAAGAGAATGCAACTTCTACAAATGGCAATTCATACTTAGCGTTTGCTGTTCAAAATCACAGTGCAGGGGCTTTGGTTGAGCGGATGAGAATTACCTCAACAGGTGGTTTATCCCTCAATAATGGAGAACTAATTGAACGTGTTAAGATCACTGCTGGTAAACTGAGTGATAACACTAACATTGATTTAGAAAATGGTAATGTGCATCACTTCACTACACAAGAAACAACAACATCAACTCCAAATATTAGAGTCAACTCATCAATATCACTCAATTCTGTAATGGCAATTGGTGATACTATCTCAGTCACTTTGATTACAACTGCGGCAGCAGGAGGATATTCTGCACAACTTACTATTGATGGTAGTGCTGTGACAGAGAAATGGAATGGTGGTAGTGCTCCATCAGCAGGTGGATCATCAGGTAACGATGTTATCACCTATCAAATTATTAAGACTGCTGATGCTACCTACACAGTCTTAGGTAACGTTGCTAACTTCGCTTGATGGAGGATAACTGACATGTTTGAAAAGCATAAAAAAGAATCTCCCTTTCTTTCTGCGCTCGGTTTGGGTGGAGGTATTGGAAGTAACTTAATCGGTAGTGCCGGTGCTGCTGTTGCTGGCACTTTGAAATTTGCACTGTTCGGCGGTGGTGGATCCGGCGGCGCATGGCTTGGAATGGGTGGCGGCGGCGGTGGATATGTTGAAGAGGATGAAGACTTTTCAAAAAACGTTGCATATCCCTTCTCAGTCGGTGCAGCAGGTGCAACACCAGCAGCAGGACCATCTGCACCAGGAGCTAATAGAGGTAACTCCGGGGGTAATACAACATTCACAACGAATTCAGGAGTTTTTACCGCATATGGTGGTGGCGGTGGTGGTGCAGTCAATCCCAGCATTACTCCAAATAGAAGAGGAATACCTGGTGGATCTGGTGGTGGTGGATTTGATCCGTCAGCACCGCCAGGCGCAGGTCTTGGTAACAAGGTAACTGNCACAACTAATCCCGCACAAGCATCACCGCCACAACCAAAAACATTATCCAGAGTTCAGGGATATAATGGTGGAAATGGAGCAGCAGGGGACGGAACAGGTTCTGGTGGAGGTGGTGCCGGAGGAGCAGGGACGGACGCATCTGGTTCCTCTGGTGGTCCCGGAGGATCTGCTGTAACCACTACCAACTTTGGACCCCATAATGGAACATATGGCGGAGGTGGTGGTGGAGGTGCTACTCACGGAGTCCCTGGTGGAACTGGTGGTGGAAGTGCTGGTGATGGTGTAATGACTAATCAAACTGCCAAAAATGCAAGCGGATATGCAAATGGTGGTGGAGGTGTTAGAGAGGCTGGAAACCCAGGTGGTGCTGCAACAGGAGGTCTCATATTGATTAGAGTTCCAGATGCATTTGACACTTCTCTGTCAAATCCAACCGGAGCAAATCAAGTGGTTACAGGTGGTTATAGGTACATAAGATTAACTCAACCAGGAACTATTACATTTGTCGATTCTTAACTTGACATCATGTCTCGATAATGTATAATATGTAAAAAAAGAAGACAAGTGAAACCTACTGTTATTGATAACGCAATTTCATCTGGATATCAAGATCATGTTGAATCTATTTTTGATTCAAACTTTTCCTGGTATTTTACACCAAGAATAAGTGATGANGTNAGTGCAGATCAAAANACNGGATTTTCACATCTTGTATTTGANGANACNACNTCNTATTCAAANCATTATGGAGTTCTGTTACCCATATTCTTTGAGGCTCTNAATAAGTATAAAAGAGGATTAAAACCCGAGAAACTTATTAGAATTCGGGCAGGAATGTTCATTCAAGACCAAACTAAACATCCACANCTNCCTCATGTGGATTTTCTTTATGAACATACAACCATGCTATACTATGTGAATGATAGCGATGGTCCCACAAAATTATACAACGCCGATAAAACAAGAATTGTAAAAGAGATTCATCCTAAGAAAGGTAGAGTATTGTTTTTTGATGGATTAACATATCATGCATCATCTTGTCCAAAAGATCATCCATCAAGGATTGTCATAAACTATAATTTTTTTGGTACAACATTTTGATTAAAGTTATTGATGATTTCCTTCCAAAGGATGAGTTTGATTTTATTAGAAATCATGTTTTCAACCAACAGTTTCCTTTGTATCTTCAAGATGAAATAGTTGATCATGAGAAAAAATGTATCACTCATATCAATTTTTCTCATAACATATACGCAAATAATGTCTCATTAAGTCCTTTTTTTGATACAGTTAATCAACTGCTATTTTCAAAATTAGATATGCGTTCTTTGATTAGATCAAAGATTAATTGTTATCCAAGAACAGATAAAATTATTCAACATACATGGCATATTGATTTTGAATATGAACATAAAGGAATTCTTTATTACTTGAATACCTGTGATGGAGAAACCAGATTTAAGGGTGAGAATAGTGTAAAAAGTAAAGAAAATAGAGCAGTATTTTTTAATCCAAGTAAACTCCATGCATCTACATCATGCACTGATGATAAATGTAGATGGAGTATCATCGCTAATTATTTGTAATGATTGAAGTTATCGATAATTTTTTACCACAATCAGAGTTTGAGTTTCTTCAAACAGAGATGCTAAGTGACAGGATTCCGTGGTATTATAATGATTTTGAAATAGTTGATACTGACACAAGACATTATCAATATACACATACACTTTATAATCAAGGATATGAAAGCGGTGCTTTTATGTTGATGGATCCTCTTGTAAAAAAATTAAAAGTATCAAAATTATTAAGGATCAAAGCTAATTCTAATCCCAGAACATTATTTCATAGAAGAAAAGGATTTCATGTAGATGCATGGAGAAATTGTAAGACAGCAGTATTTCATTTGAATAATAATAATGGTGGCACAAAATTTAAAGGTGGTAAATTTTATAAAGGTGTTGCCAATAGAATGATTATTTTTGACTCTGATCATGTTCACACTGGCGTGAGTTGTACAGATCAAAAAAGGAGAGTCGTATTAAACTTTAATTATCATTGACATTCGTCANNACNTGATATATAATANACACATCATTGTTGGTGAGTATGAAGACGCTGTGCAACGANTTNGAAGAGAGCGTATATCTTTTCCCAGACTTTATTCCCATTCGCTTTGACGAAGATATGGGACAGTGGTGGATCAAGGATGAGATGATTCCTGATCTACCACATTATTATATTCTGCATGAAAATATAGAAGAACCAAAGAATTGGTATAAGAAGAAGTATAAGTTCAATCCTGATGATGGATGGCGTTTCAATCCTGACTGGGATGGTGAGGANATGGAACTGAAAAGAAATTTTCACAGAAAACTGAATAANATGTTGAAAGTTTTTTATAGAAAAAAACTTCTCACGAAGAAGGAAATGAATGACCTGTTCAACACTGAGGCTGANCTGTTATGAGTCGTTTTGGGACAAAAGAGATTCTCAACTATTGGGCAGGAACAGATCAATTTCTAGATTATAATTTCATCCCNGGTGTACAAACTGAAACCATGGGACGTGAAGAGTTCTATGCTGATTTCATGTGTTCNAGTGTNTATNCATGGAGTGAATATCTGCCNAGTAAACTNNCAAANCATAANAAATANGTNCANNTAGGTGCGTCACCATTCNTGTATGCTGATGCACTTGTGCCGCGTCAAGAAAGGCAAGGAACCTGTATCTTTCTACCNAAAATTGACGTTGCAACAGGTGTAGATTTCAATAGATTTGAATATGAGGCAGTTAGATTTTTGGTAGAAAATGCACCACAACCTGTTGTTGCGTTGGCACCAGCAGAACAAAAAGATGATTGGTGGTATGCATTTTATCATGAGGGATTGAAAAATCTCCACATCATGACTATTTGGAATGATCCTGGTATTGAAGAATGGCAACTTGGACTTGCTACTTTACTAGGAAGATTCAAAGCAATCTATTTCCCGATGTTTACATCTGCCACNATGTATGCATATTATAGTGGGGCACACGTTAGATATTATGATGCTGGTGACATCTATTTCAAGAACAATCTAAGTGCAGTTGAATCATATGCAGAACTAGAAGATGTTCACACTCAGTTTGAGNATTTGTGGATTGATTGTGCGGATGATCGTGATATTATTATGAGCATGGTTAAGTTGTTCCTGTGCCCNCACAAAAGAGAGACACCGGATCAACTGTTAGAGTCACTCTACATGTTAAACTTTCAATCAAACCTGTTGACAGAAAAGTATGGTAGACACTGGGATGATTGGTTCTATGGTAACTCAACAGGACATATTATCCCTGACGCTGTTCCATTGCCACTCTATACAAAAGAAGAAGCAATGAAAAAACTAGAAGCAAAATGCAAAGTTTATGATAATATGGAGTATCACCCCTTGGTTAANAAATTGATCCCACAATTATGACTGTCACNTGTATTATTCCTGCACGAATGAGTTCATCTCGTTTCCCAGGTAAACCACTCAGGAGNATTCTGGGTAGAGAACTTGTGCTGCGTGTGTGTGACATTGCAAAAGAATCTAAACTGATTGATAACATTGTTGTCGCAACAGAAGACTGGGAGATTCATAACTGTGTCACCAAAGCAGGTTATGAGTCTATGATGACACCAAAGTATAACTCATGCACACATAGAGTTGCCAAAGCTGCACAACAAATAGAAGCAGATTATTATGTAAACTTGCAAGGTGATGAACCATGTGTCACAGCAGNGATGGTGGATGACATTATCAAATTTGCTGTGGAAGGTAAGCATAAAATGGTGCAGGCAGTTTATGATATGGAGTTTGATGACATTGAGAACGTTGACATTGTGAAAGCAGTGGTAAATAATGGACAGGTGATTAACTTAACAAGAGTGCCTGAGATTATGTGTGACAATCTCAAAGGTATGTCAGGCATCTATGTTTATGATCGTCCTACCATCACTAACTTTTTTGATTATGATTTAGGTCTAGTTGAAGCATGGAAAGGACTTGACACTTTTGGTTTTATTGGTAAAGTTCCTGTGGTGCCGTTTACACTACCATATCGGACTCATGGTGTAGATAGACCAACAGATATTCATGTCGTGGAGGCAAAACTATCATGAAATACGTTGTTGACATAGATGGTACAATCTGTGAACACCGTGATAGACCAANNTTTGGAAAAGGAAGANTATTTCATAGTCGCATTGCAAAAATGAANGCACTNTTTGATCATGGGCATGAGGTGATATATTATACTGCCCGTGGTATGGGTGAATTTGATCAAGATATAGCAAAAGCGAACGAAAAGTGGTATAATTATACCCATGAACAACTCACGTCGTGGGGTTGTAGATTTACACAACTTATTATTGGTAAATACTCAGGAGACATTTACATCGATGACAAGGCACTCAACAGTGACGATTTCTTCAACAATAATTGATGCTGTAAAGCGATCATCTTCGATCGCAGTGATTG
>NZAU01000087.1 GCA_002686215.1 Candidatus Woesearchaeota archaeon | reverse complement strand
CTCCTTGGTTAATTACAATATTACTAACATATACAGCAGCCATTTACTTCAATATATTGTTATCTAATTAGTATTTAGGGATGTATTTATGTAAGTCTACTCAGAATCTCCTTTAGAGCACCTTTAATATCATCAATATCTTTTTTCATATTATCAAGTTCTTTTTTCTTTTCTTCAGCATCTTTAACAGATCTTAAGTAATTTTGATATCCAACAGTATCCATATTAACTATGGCACCTGTTCTTTCATCACGATATAAATTTGTGTGACCTTCTACTCTAATCATTTTATGCTAATGCAATGGCTCTTAAATCTGTAATTCTAGGATAGTATGCTTGGTTTGATCCAGACATCATTATTTTTATAGAATATCCGACAAATGCATCTAAATTTTCTGCAGTGAATGTGTACTCACTATATTGTCCATCAGAATTTGGTGGAACAAAAGAATCAGGTCTTCCATCATTTTTTGCAGGATCAATGACAGTTCCCTTACTAGTTAAGTTTTTGAAACCTGGGAATAACTCAAATGCCTGTTCTACAGATGTCGAATCCTCTCTCATTAACTTATAAGCAACTCTAAAGTCTGAAGATTCATGACGATATGCTGCTACGATTACTTTTAATGATGTTGATGGTTGAGTAAGTAATATATCTTGAGAAATGTACACTGAAGAATGAGGATCTTCGTTAATGGTTTTAGTTAAACTATTTGAATCATATTTCTCCAAATCAATTGGTCGATTCAATCTATTACTAATAAATTCTGTAGCAGAACCTCCATTCAAATAAATCATTGGAGATAAATTTTCACTATTGGATTTTAATACTATATTAGTTGTGAATGATTTATTTCTGGGCAAATCTGTCAAATATTCATCTTCATTTACTTTAGAAGCAACCATTCTAACACTAGTCAATGCATTATATTGATTCAAAGTAACATCTTGATATCCATTATCAACGAAAGATCCTTCATTTCCACTAACACTTGTTCCAGTGGTTGTTCTTATAGATGCAGATACATCTGTAAATACAGTCTCATTACCTCCGACTGGGGCAATGAAATCATAAGTTGGGACAACTGCATTGAATAAGATATTTTCCGAAGAAAATACATCATTTCCGCCAGCAAATTCGTCAGAAGTGAATGAAACCTGAGGTCTGGGAGGACTAGAGGTATCCGCACTTCTATCTTCACCATAGGTGCTTGATCTATCGATTTCTATATGATAACTATCTGCTTCAAGTCCTTCAGAGGAAACTGAATGTGTTATATTGTTTATTCTTCTTAAAGATATTCCATTTAATTCATATTTTACAATGGTATCTCCAGAAGAATGACTAGAAGTAATTGTATTATCTATTCCTCTTCCTTGAGAATCTATAGTCAAAGTGCCCGATCCGACAGAAGTATATTTAATAAGTTCACTATTAATTAATGCATATCCTGGATTATTAGTCGAATCAACACTTATTCCTTCAAACTTATCAAATCCTGTCGTATCAGCAACACCAATTATACCAGTTGTGGTATTCTCAATATCAACTTCAATTGTGGTTGGACTTGCATTTGGTTTTACACCACTTAATCTAACTTTATTTGTTGAGGAATACATTCCATGGTTAAAATGATTAACCTGTAAATAATTTCCAGAATTTACTCCACCATCAAAAGAGACTGAGGAAACATTTAAATTTGAATCTGCAATAGTTCCACTATCAGTGTAATAGTGTAGATCAGTTCCAGTATTTTGAGAAAATGTTGTATTACCCTGAATATTGTCAACAAAAATCATATTTCTGTCTCCGATAGACCCAATCGATATTCTAGCTCCAGATCCAGTGCCAGGTGTACCACCAACCGTCTCCGTTTTGATGCCGACTACATCTCCTATCTGATATCCAAAACCTCCTTCATTATCTCCAGTTAATACTGATATTCCTGTAATAGCACCATTAGCATCTACAGAATCTATTGATAATTTCAGTCCGGTTCCTTCTCCTTCAATGGCAAAAGTTTCGACTCCACCAGTTCCTGTTTGATCAACAACATAATTAGCACCACCAAGTCCTTCAACAACAGAAACTGTTACACAAGACGCTCCAGTTCCAGTTATAACAGCAGTTCCAACTTTATTACTGTCTAAAGATGCAATTTTTCTTCCAGCAGACAGTTCTGTAGTTAATGTATTAGATGTTTGAATACCAATCTTTCCTGTTCTTGGTAATGTTCGGACAGGATTAGAATTTAATTTCTTAACATAATCATTACTCTCATCCAATTCTGGATTGTTAAACAATACACCACCCGATTGGGAAGTGAATTTTGCTTTATATAATTTAAAGGTAAGATCTTGTTTTTGATTTTCTGTCCACAAACCACCATTTTGAGAATTGAAGAAAGCACCTAATGCATATTGTGTTGTATATTTTGCTTTCTCAACTGCTTCATTGCCAGACACACTGAAGTTTTCGGTGAGTGCTTCACTGGAAGCTTCTGGATTGATAATCTGTTCACCTTGAATAGCTGTCCAAGCTTCATATTTTAAAGATTTTTCTGCAATCAGTACAATTGCATATGCAGTTCCAGGTGCCAAATATACCGGTTCATCGAAAACAAATTTTGTGGGTACAGAAGCATCAGTAGAAGCAACCACATTATCAACAATTGCACCCTCTGCATTTGCAGTTTGAGGTACTAACTCTTTTTCTGCTAACACAAGTCGTGAAGGTCTGTCATCACCAGTCGTAGTTCTTATCTGACATTTTATTGATTGACTATCATCTACCACACTAATAAACACTTCAACGGCAGTTAAAAATGCCCCATCTTTATCATCATTTTGATTAACAGCAGATGGAGCTTCTACAGCACCTCCAACAACAAATGTCTGTGCTATGGGATCGACATATTCTGTTTCTTCAGTATGTGTATGTTGATTTTGTGTGGTTAATGTTGCACTAACACTACCACTTACCTTTACAACTGAAGTAACAGTGGTTGTATTTTCCTGTACAAATTTTTGCTGTTCCCATTGATCGAGTGTTCCACCCGTTTCATAACTTGCTGAACCTCTAACCAATGGTTTTTGTTCTCCATTTTCATCTACAAAATAATCCATTCCAGGTAAAGCTTGACTATTTGTCGCACTAGTGGAAAGAACAAATTGTGTAGATCCAGTGTTAAATTTAGTTTCTGGAGTAGGTGTGGTGTTTGGATCTTCTATGAAGAAAGTTCCATAAATTCCTCCAAAAACGTCTGTAACTAATCTTATATCACCCTTTACATATGCAGTTGCTCCACTATTTTTACCTTTTAACAAAGAATTTTTCTTTGCATATCCATAAAAATCACCCTGTGATCTTTCACAAAGACTTTTTGTATCAATGTTTAATACTGGTGTTGAAGATGTATAAGTTTTTCCAAGTTCAATATCACCATGACTATATGGACTTGATAAATATGTCTCTGTTGGGTTATTGATAGGACCTTCTTTATGATTTGGTCTGCAGAGTCTAAATGTTCCTATGAGTTTATTAGTGTCTACAGGATCATATACTTCAACTGATTCTCCTTCAGTAAAAGATCCTACAGAACCACTAGTTTCACCATCTTTCTCTGTTGCAATTTCTAGCAATTTGGGAACAATGATTGGTGTTTTAGAATCTAAAAACGCATAGAGTTGTGTAAAGTTTCCGAAACCATAACCCTTAAATTGAGTATTTCTAGATCTCATAAAATCTTCATCACCTGAAGCAATTAACTCATTTTTAAACCAGGTATCTTGATCAGAGAAAGTTACCGAATCTGTTGATTTTCCTTTTAATTTAATACTATCAGTATAAGTACCAGTATCTGTTGTATCTACTGTTACTGTCGTGAAATCTTTACCACCACCCTGAATAGTAGTCTTTGATGAAGATTCTGTTTCAGTTACAATAGTTCCCAAATCGAGTGCTTTGTCACCGAGATCTATTTTATTTTTTAATTTTAGATTTGTATCTTTTCCTGTTACAGTTATTACTCCACCATCTTTTTGTACCGTTCTGCTCCAATAATCAGTTTGAGGAGTTAATTCAACACTTCCCCTTAGTGCTGGAACTTCATATGGATTAACTAATTCGGACTTAGTAGCTTTTGGTTGTTCAATCCAAGGAACTTCTTCATAATTTAATGTTACAGCATTTCCGGTTTTTTTAACATTAGAATCAATCAGTTCAAAATCAGTTCCAAAATCTAATTCTTCGGGTGTTACACTTTCTGCTGAAGTAACTAACGATTCTAAAGAATTTCTTATTGTAAATGGATTAATTTCACCTAAATCTGGATTTACCTCAATTGATGATTGTACATTTATAAAACTATAATCATTAAATGGATCTGCAAAAATTCCGGTTTTGAATCTATCTAAACCATTTGTTTGTATTTGTAAACTTTTAGCATCCAATTCCAATAAGGATAAAGAAGTTGTTTCCTCTAAGTTAGCAATTCTAGTTTCAAGTCTGCCAATATCTCTCATCGTATATCGTCTATTATCTCTCTCAGTAATAATTGCACTCTGAGGTGCATAAAGAAATGGAGGGAGAGCGATGGTTGCAATTTCCATCATTGTCTCATCATCACTTAGAGGAGCTTTAGGAGAATCTGATGAAATGCCTTTTTTGTATACGAATTTCCCATACTTGTTCAATAACAATTTATCAATTCTAGGTAGATAGAATTCATATCCAATTCTTAAAGTTTCTTCAGGAACTAAGTATTTTGTAATAGAAGAATCAAATGACCTAGAAGAATAGTGGAATGGAGAAACAGTTGCAGTAGATGGATCATATACTTCAACTCTAGGTCTAAAATCAACTGTATCAGAAGCTCTAATTGGAGCAATAGATCCTATAGAAGGTATATCGGTTCTAAATCTATCTTGATCATAACTTTGAACAGTAAAAGCATCTCCAGTATCTCCTGAAGGAACTGTATAATGATCAAAAATAATAGTTAATTGTCTAGATGGTGCAGATACCCCTGCATTTCTAACAATTCTGGAGTAATCATAATATTGATTTCTTTGCCCTTTATCTAAAGTAAAAGAAGTTGTCAAATCTTTATATTTTCCTTCAGTTTGAAGCTGAATTTCACCTGTCATATTAGATTCTTCAAATTCTACTTCATCAAATGAATCAAATTTATTTAACGACAAATAGACTACATCAACAGCATCAGTGGTTTTACCAACCACTCTAGCTACAATCTTTCCATCAAGTGATTTTATATTTTCACCAACTATTGCATTATTATTGACATCTAATGTATTATCAAATGTTAATCTATCAAAAGTTGGAGCAGAAGTGCCTAGTGATTCATAAATTGCTATAATTTTAGCAACATCTGGATAATTTAAACATATCTCTTCATCTTCAACTCTTGTCCCATACATGTGCTTGTCACTGTATGTTAATCCATTTTCGAGTGCGTTATTTCCACCAGAACCGTCAGCAGTTGCTCCAGAAGATTGATTTTTAGAAAAAGTTACTGTAACTTTTCTACTACGATCATATGCTTTTTCTTTACTAAGAAGACCTATTTTATTTAATGATACATTTATTGTACTTGCAGTATTTTGAAGACCACCTAAGGTTATTTGAGAACCATCTGGTTCTCTATTTGCTGCTAGTATAGGAACAATTGCATTAGTATCATTTCTAGATACAGCATATCTTTCTGCATCAAAGGGTTCAAAACTAAAATTAGAGATATCAGTAATATCGCTATCTGAAATAGTAATGAGACCATTACTAGGAGTTCCAGCAATATTTTTACTTATTTTAAATTCTGAAGCACTCAGATCAACCTTAGATACATTTTTATTTGCAAGAGGTACAAATAACCTTCCAGAACCTGTTACTACAGGAGCACCGGCAAACATTGATACTGTTGTATTGGCACTGGGCAGATTTCCATCATAAACACCTGGAATATCAGTGGCAATTTCTCCAAGTTGCATTGATAATCCATCATCAGCAATACTAACGACTTTATTATATGTCTCTGTATTAATTCCTGCTCTTTGATATCGGACAATAGAACCAACTCTCAGTCCTGTAAATGCATCTCCACCTGCATGAACAACGTTATTGGCGTCAATGGACACTTCTTTGATGCCATTTGGAATGTTAAATTTTCTTAAGACACTATTAGCGCTAAAATTAGTCCCAGATACGGATTTAATATTTTGTGTGTTATATGCCGATGCAATACCAATAGTTCTGGGAACATCGGTAGATCCATCAATTTCAATTTTCTCTCCTTTATGGAAAGTTCCGGATGTCTGTAGTAGATTGACGACTGTAGATCCTCCACCAGCACCTACAGCAAATCCACTTGCTCCACTACTCTTACCTTTAATAAAGGATCCTTCCCTTACCTCAGCATTACTAACAGATTGATTTAAAGTAATGGTAGTATAGGTTTGAAGATCAAATAGTCTCAGATCCCATACTGTGGCATCATTTTCATAGTTTGCATCTTCAAGATTAAAACTATAAACTCTAGCACTTCCAATAATATCACCAGTTCCATTAAAATTATTTCTTATCGTTATAACTGATCCTTGAGTAGGTAGACCTGCGACCGTATTTACTTTAAGAAGATTTCCTAATTCATATCCAAGAGAAACATCTGTACGGATACCAACTTCTCTTGGTTTTTCAATATCTAAAACAGTTGTTCCAATTTTGTCAACATCATATCCAGCAACATAAGCCCTGCCACTTGATATTTTAACACACATTAAATCATCATCTGGAATATTTTGTTCCTCTGTAAGTTCTTTTGGATAATATAATCCATTATTTCCTATTCCATTATTTAAAGAATTGTATACGGTGACAGTAAATGGATTTACGGCATAATTTCCAGACTCATCAAATGTTCTATCTGCAATATATTCTTTGATTAAATTATAATCACTCTTTGTTTCAATTACTTTAATTTGACCTTTATCGATACGCATTAACTCGATAAAGTCTGTATCATCATTATCACCAAGATCTTTCTTGATTAAAATTAATTTTATTTGAAATCTGTCAGCACCTGGTGCCGCGTAATTACTAAATCCCTTTGCGTTATCAAATAAACTTTCATCATCTTTTGATGAAATAATATTTTCATCTACTTGTAGTCCAACTCTATAAGAAGAATCGTTCGTATAAGGATCTAATATTATCTTTTGACTTTCAACATTAACAAAGTATCCTCTTACAAAATAAACACCTTCTGTAATATATGCGGCACTACCAATTGAAGTAGCATCTGATGTAGTCAGAGAGGCAAAAACTTCTCCTGCATTGATGGTAGTGAGACCATATGTGACATTTTCATTACATACTAATTCTTCACCATTAGAAAAGAAATTTTGACTGAAATTATTTCCACTAGTCGTATAACTTACATATAATGTAACTTCATCAACTCTACTATCTTCTTCTGGTAGAAGAACAAATTTTACTGTCCCCTGTACACCAGAAGTTTGTCCTATTATTGTTTTTCCTATGAAATTTTTAATATAAAGGGAAACATCAATACCAAAATTAGAAGACTTTAATCTAACAGAAGTGTAATTATTATCATACGCAATCGCTCCTGGGACAACGACTGATCCATCTTTGAATATATTAGTACCAAAAGATTCTAACTGATTTTGTAAAATTGATTGAGATGTTGTTAACTCTCTTGCTTGTACTGGAAATCCTGGTTTAAATAAAACTTTTTGAAAATTCTTTTTAGAATCAAAGTCATCATAGTACGGATTTATATTTAAATTAGTTTTTTGTGCCATCTTTTTTTATTAGAATTCCAGGACAATTTTGATGTCTTCTTTTTGTCTTACATCTCTTTGAACAGTAGATCGATTTGTGATGTAAATAATGTCTCCCGTCTTTTTATTTATCTCCGGTTCAGCAACACCACTTACATATTCAACTCCAAGATTTATAATTTTTTCGTTAGAAGTTGTTGTAATACCTGTTAATGTTGTATCAATACTTTTTAATTGTAATGGATTAGTAGAAACGGTTATTTCTTCCGATCCTCCAAATTTAAGTACTTTGGATTGTGTAGAGACATTTATTAAATCAGTGTGATCATATTTGTTTGGAAAAAATAATGATCTATCTTGAAAATATTTTACTATCTGTGTGTCAGAATCATAAGATGCAATGTATCCCCTAGCTGTTCCACCTTCAACTGTCTGTGTAATTCCAACTCCCACATATTTTTTTGAATCTGCCAGGGTTGAA
Organism: Candidatus Woesearchaeota archaeon; assembly: GCA_002686215.1. The sequence goes on along the minus strand of NZAU01000087.1, from coordinate 17,021 downwards.
CTAATTTTAAAAGAATCTAAAGAAGAAAATTCATTTGCTTTATATATATCTGTCGAAGTGGATTTTTCAGGATTTTTTATTATTCCAACCTGACCAAAAGAAGTATCTGATGGAAAATCTTTAGTTGAATCATCAAATCTAGAATAAATTAAAACTTTATCCGCTCCGAGTTCTTTATAGATGTCATAACCATGTCCCTTGGATGGTGGTATAATGGGAACCAATTTTCCTAGAGCTGTGCTGTTATCAGGATCTATTTGTATTGGTCCCAAATCAACAATGCCATAAGTGTATCCAGATCCACCAGATACTACTTTTACTGTATCAATTTTACCCGTAGATGTAACTGTTATACTAACTTTTCCTCCAGTACCATCTCCCAAAATATTAAGTGTATGAGGATCTTTACCCCCTGAAGTCGATACATAAGCACCTGTCAATCCAACTTTTTCTACATATACTTTTTTTATCTGATTTTTATTTACATCAGAATTGCCAGATTCTCTGATAGTTTTTATTTGAGAATCTGTTGTAGTAGACCAATCATTTGGTAATACAATATATTCGGTCGAATCAAATTTTATTATATCACTAGGTGCAACAGTAAAAAGATATTTCCAAGTATATCCATCAGATTGGGTTATTGGTTCTACATCGGTAAAATCTGGTTCAATTAAAGATCTATTTCCTTTTGCACTAGATTCTTCCGAAGTTCCACTTGAACCGTTATCAATACAGATATAAACTTCAAAATCACTATTCATTACATAGTAATTTGATCGATATAAATTACTCGTTTTTGAATTCGGTGCCAAATTAGTTGCACTATAATCATCACGATACATATCATATCGATTATTTTTAACCCAAATATGTTTTTTTATAACTCTTCTAATATTTGCACTAGTTATTTTTTTACCAAACATCATAGAATCTCTATAATGAGTTTGATAACTAGAATTGTCAACTGGTGCTAAAGGCCACTTTGCTGCTCCGGTAGTAACATCAGTTCTACCAAATCCAGCAATTGTAGGATTTGGCAATCCCAAAAAAACATAATAAGAATTTGCATCGTTNAAAACGGATTCTACAAAATTAGTGGCATTAGCAATTCTAAATTGATCTGTTACTACGGCGGACATATCGATAGTTTTTTAGATATTTATAAGGACTATTCTGTAATTGGACCAAATTCTGATAATGTATGTTCTCCTGCAGTTCGTATAATAGTTGGGAATGTCGTTAACCCAGAGTTGATTGTAAAACCAGTAACACCTATTGATAGTGGTTCAGATGATCTTGTAACAATAGGACCTGTCAAAAGACCAACGGAAAACTTTCCAATGGGATTTGTTGAATATCCAACAGTTTCAGTAATCTTAGTAGTATCTGTCCCAGAATCAATTCTACAGGTTATTATTCCCGTGACATTATTAGGTGCAACACCAGTGAAAGAGAACGAATGTATAATATAAACATTGTCAACAAATGTGGTTCCTATCCCAACAATTTGAGAATCACTTCCATCAATAGAAGTGACACCATTTCCTACCTGAGTATCATAAATGTAAACTGGATTACCAGTTACAAAAAGATTAGTAGTNTCAAAATCTTCTTTTATAGAAACTGCGGTAAACTTAATTGCTAAATTGCCATCAATACTGGTAGTTCCTATTCCGGTGATAACACCGTTATTTGCCCTCACAGAATTAATTCCAGTTATAGTTTCAGATCTTANAATATCTGGTANAGATACGATAACTTGAGGTGGATTAGTTTCGGAATAACCAAATCCAGGATTTGTAATTGTAAATCCATTGATCGCACCACCACTAACNGTAACNGTTGCAGTTGCTGTAGTTCCGATACCAACACCTATCTGTGTCGGAGGAGCCTGTATACGTATGGTAGGTGCAGTTGTATGCCCAGATCCTGCATTATTTATTGTTAGACCTGATATTGTTCCTGCAGCAGAAACAGTTGCAGTCACTTCAGATTTTACTGGGTTAGGTTCTCCAGGAACAATTGTTAAACCATAAGCATCTTCGTCATTTTCATAATGGAATAATAAACCAGCATTGTCTATAAAGAATTGTCCATCAGTAGAATTAAAATCGTAAATTATTTTCGCCGTTGGGAAAATTTTAGATTCTAATAATTCTCTAGATTTACTGACTATCTCTCCATCAATGAGTAAATCATCTTTTTGTCTTATAACTTCAATCGGTTTAAAATCATCTGTTATTCCAAGACCTCTATAAGTATTTGTTCTAACACTATCTGAATCTGCAAACTCAGAAACTAATCTATTATCTTGAATTGGTTGCGATATGACTTTTACTTGATCACCAGCTTCAATTGGTCTTGGTGGAGCCTTTACTATTGAAGAATCATCACCATCAGTTCCCTTATAGAAGAATATTTGTATATCATCTTCAGGTCTAGGAGCAACTTTAAACTTAATGGTCGTTCCTCCGACAAATTCATAAGTTTTTACTGGTTCTTGAATAACTCTATTTCTAAAAATAAGAAGAATTGGATCTAATTCTATATTGAAAGATTCGTTAGCTTCAACACTAATCAGAGCATTTTGATACTTCAATGGGAATCTAGTTCTTTTTCCATTTTGTAATGATTTAATAGAATCAATATAATCAAATTCACCAAACTGCCATAAAGCGAAAGCATCACTGAATGCTTCTGTNACTTCCAATTCAAATTCTTTTACTAAAGATTCTATGAATCTAGAAGTAACTAATCCAACTGGTTTAAATTTATCTCCAGGTAGGAATCCATATCCAGGAGTGCTAACATTAAACTCTGATACTTCAAATAATTCGGATCCTATTCCAGTAAAATCTGAACTGGGAGTTGTTTTGGCATCAATCTTTAATCCTACTCCAGTTTCAGTTGTAGGTCCAATTCCTCTTCTAGAAATACCTATTACAGAAAGATTTTCATATGAAGGTTCGGAGACAAATATTTCTGGATCAATGTAACCTGTTCCACCATTAGAAATATTGAATTCAAGTGCTCCTCCACCATGTGCTGGAGATGTTCCAACAAATACTGTAAATTTATTATTATCTATTTTAGTAACTTCTGTAGAAATTCCGGAAACATAATCAGTAGATCTTGGATACGCATGTAAAGTTTGGAAACTATCTTGAGCACAAGAAAATACTAATGATCCATCATCAATTGTTACAAGATCACCATTAACAAATGGATGACCATTTGCTGTAACTGATAAAATACCAGTTTGTGGATTATAATTAGTTCCACTAGCTGGTGTTACTTTAGTTAGAGTTCCTACTTTAGTAATTGCACCAGAATCGGCACTTATGAATTCATGTGTATTAAATCCAACAGGTGCTCCGGTTATAATAGCGTTGGTTCCTGAATGTCCAGATATTGAAAGTGTTTCTGGAGTTCTTCCTATACCAATTCCTGCTTGTTGCAATTCACCAGAAGTATTGAAATCTCCAACAACCCCCCTTAATGTGACAATACCGGAGTCTGTTGTTGCAAATCTAACAAATCCAAAAACACCTGGATTATCAACTTGTGTTATTGTTTCACTTTCAGTAAAACTAAATGTAGTGGTCCCCAATCCAACTGTAGTTGTTGGTTCTGTAACTGTAACTGCAACTGAAACAATTCCATTATAACCAGAACCAAAACTTAAATCTGGGAAAAACTGTGTTACAGTTCCACTTCCAACATAATTATGTGTAATCGTACTGGTTCCAACATTTACCTGGAAAGTTTGTGCAGAAGAAACACCAACGAGTTGATAATTTCTAGGACCATTTTCTGGGTATATTGTTGTTGTAATTCCGGATCCTGGTGGGCAAGCAAACTCTAAACCAACTAATCTTACCTCATCTTTACTTTGATCCCCAAATACCAATCCATGATTATTATTAGTAGTTACTGATAAAATACCAGATACCTTATCATATGTTGCCGTTGTAATCCCGAAAGATGATCCTGTCGTTGCAACACCAACAACATCGGTTATAACACCTCCTACAACCACAGGACGAAGTTGTGCCCCTATTAAAGGAGCATATCCGAGTCCCGCTGTTGATCCTATGGTTATAGGCAATCCACCTCTAGGAATTTGATTTACATTTACATCCGATTCACTAATAAAATCTGTCTCAACATCATTAACATACATTCCAGTAAATTTAAGTGTCGTTGTGTTATCCAACGAAACATTAGTTGGATGCACACTAGTATCAACACCGTCTGCAAATAGTGTGCTTCCTACTCCAACATTTAAAGATCCTCTTCGTATTTGGAAAGTTGCAATTCCAGAACTAGTTCCGCTTATAACATTAGCAACCAAATTTGGATTATCAAATTGAGTTATTGCTACTCCAACGTTAAATGCATAATTTGATGATAATGTTACAGTTGCATCAGAAGTTTCAATAATTTGATAGTTTTGTTGAGGATTATTGTCAGTTTCTGGTGTCTGGAATATTCCATTAATGAATAGTACACCCTGNCCACCACTTGTTCCAATACCAGTAGTATTTGCACCACCAACAGTTAAATTAAATTCTGAGGTTATTCCTGTAAATTGATCAGAAATATCATCATATAAGAAGTTAGATGTATAATCATTTCTTAGATAAACTCTGCCATTAAATATAGATCTTGAGAATGGTAATCCATTCTCATCTTGACCCTGAGGGTTTCCTCTAGGTGCTTCGATAAAATTAAGTTTACTATCAACTATATTATAATTTCCTTTATAAAGTTCAACAAGTGAACCATTTGCATGAGAGGTGGCAGAACTACCAACTGCACCTCTTTCAACGGTTACCAGACTAAAAGTTCCTATTCCGGGAGTGATGGGTCCTATAGAAGAGGTTCCGATACCAACATTTTCAACTCTCATATATTCATCTTCAACTTTAAGAATGTTGATAATACTTACGGAAGAAATTCCACTTAAAGCAAAAATAGTTTGAACTGTTGATATACCTGGAGATGGATTATTATTTACAGTGTGTGTAATATTTGTATTAGCTATTGGAGTTTGAACAATGCCATCAATTGCGAGTAATGCTTTTTCATTTGATTTTACCATTTCAAATTCATGTGCATTTCCTTCTCCAAAAGAAGTGACAGTAATTCCTATACCACTAATTGAATGTGCTTTAGTTGTGGCAATACCAAATTCATCATCATCATGTCTTATTGCAAATACTCTAGATGTCAATACTCCAACTGTAGATCCATCTATAGTATACTGCATTGGTGTTGAACCGACTCCAACAAATGTAGACTTGGGAGTATAAATTAATTCCTCACCAGTTCTAAAGAAATGATTCTTAATGCTAAATGCACTATATGCAATTCCAGTATCTACTATGGACGAAGTAATTGCAACTGAAGGATTAAAAGTCTTTTTAAATATGTCAACACCATTATTTTTTAAATCAAACTGTCTTCTATTAATTCTATCTCCATTAATTGCATTATAAAACTTAAATTCTGCACTTTCTATTATATTTTCATATTCTAAATCAGGAGGAACATTAATATCATCTATTCCTTTATAGAAAACTTGATTAAAAGTTTTAACAGTTGTAACTCCAGTTGTGTCTTCTGGATGGAAACTAACAATAAAATTACTTGAGGTATATGTTGCACCAAAAGTACCTAATCCCAGAACTGAATCATAATTATTTGCCAAGAATTGAGATTGTTGTAAATATGCATTAGTTCCATCATGCATAGCGGTTATTTGATGAAGTGCCTTTGAAGATCCTGCACTTACTTCAACATTACACTTAACGGCATCAAAAGTTAAAGGATATCCCGAGAATATTGTAGTTGTTCCAATTCCAACTTTAAAAGATGCTTCATATTTTGCTGTTTTTTCTTCCCCAGGATCTTGACCAGGAACCAAATATCTATATTCACCATTTCCAATAGTTGTCGTTCCAAATCCAACTATCTTAGAACTGATTTTAATAGAATCACTAGTATCATTTTCATATAAAAATACTAAATTATTATCTTGTATAGTAACTGTTGAAATTCCTATTCTATTATCAAGACTTTCACCTGCAGTATCAACATAATATTCAGAAAAATATGCATCAGTTCCATCATGTGTGATATATGTCTCTACATAATTCATTTGTTTTGTAGAGGTGTTAATAATTTTACTAGTAATATATGCGGATTCTAGTGTATCAATATTTTTTGAATATATTGTTGTTGTTATGCCTGTAGTTGCAAATTTACTCGATGATACTAAATCAATAAATCCTATAGATGTAGTTCCTATTCCACTGTTAGTAGAATTTGTACTTGTTTTAATAAATTTTAAATCATAATCAATATTGTTTGGATCTTTAGGAACAAATCTAAGATAATTGAATCCTTGATCAATATCTGTTTCTATGAAATAATCTCCAAATTTATCTTCAGCAAAAGTAGTAAATGCTATTCCGGAATTGGTTAACTCCGATTTATTGAATAGTGTGCGTTCAACTCCATTAGATAATAATACAAACTCTGAAAGTTGTAATTGTTTTTCAGTATTATTAAAACTTTCAATCCTAATTAAATAATTATCATATTGTTCTGTGTTGGTTAGATTATCTATATTTAAGAATTTATCTGGACTAGATTCCAAATTAGAAAATTGTTGATTTATATTATCGATAGGAANAACGTTATTTGTTCTACAATCAANAAAATCAATAAATCTAGTTTTATTAAATTGTAAGAAATTTGATGTTACACCATCAGAATCATCATCTCTAGCTAAATCTATTCCTCTTAAAACATCAACTCTAGACTCATCAATAGTNTCNTGAATAGAAATTGAACTTTCTGAAGAACCAATACTAGTTGCTGATTCTGATACNATTTGAGTGTCTGAGAAATTTTTTAATCCTGAAGTATGAACAAGTCTACCAACAGGTGATTTTATTTCTTCCCACGTTTGATTACTCTTTANTGAGTAAGAAAGATTTTGATAATAATCATTNTCAGCAATGACCTGATGATCAAGACTTAATTTTCCAATAGAATTTTCCCATCCAATATTAGNTTTATACGAAAAATCTACATCAAAAGTCCCTTTATTTTCTTTTATTTTATTAATTANTCCTTTNGATTGGGATCCTCTTCCAGTAATNATATCNCCTATTTTTAAAGTTTCACTATCAGAACCAAATACAATAAGGTTACTCTTATCTGTCCTAACAACTTCTAAATCTTTTTCTACTCCATTAACAACGAGTTTTTCTCCAGAGNCAAATGNTGAAGATTTTGTAACTATTTCAAATGTTGGATATTGTTTTTTAGGTATCACTCTGGCATTTCCAGCTGGTGTAGTAACTGCAATTCCAGTATTGGTTGTTAATCCAACATCTGATACATCAAAGACAATTGTAAATGTTTCNTCGTCTGGTATAGATGTTATTTTGAAAAATCTATATCCATAGTCTTCAGAATTGTGTCCTGATCCATGACTACTATATTTTTCTATACCTTCGACATATATTTCATCTCCAACTCTAAATGGAGATGTACTNAATCCACTANATGGTGTAACTAAAATACATGTAACAGATGTTCCTACGGCAGACTCAATTGAATCTATTGTAAATCCATTCGTATTAAATACTGCCTTAACATCAATACCACCGTCNGGAAGTCCAAAGGGTTGTTCTAAAATATTCACACCTGTAATATTTGTGTCAAAATTTGCTTCTAAAAATCCTGTATCAAGTTTTTCTCTCGTTACTTTATCAATTATTACTAAACTGGGTGCATTATAATATCCCTCACCAGCGTTACTTACTTCAACAGAACTTATGGTATTTGAATTTTTCAGTTCAAGAACACTTGGAAGTAAAGATGTAGGTTTNAAAGTATTATCAGTATAATACTTAAAGTCATCAGTAATGATATCAATACNATTAATATTTCCAACAGTATCAGAAGAAATAGTGATTGNAGAATTTTCCGCNANTGTTGATGAAGAACCAACAAAAGATGGTAATTTACTATAACCACTACCAGAAGATATAATATTTAAAGAACTTATCTTTCCTTTTGCATTTTTGGATGTAGTCGAGTACTCTAATGTTTCACAATCAGATGGTAAATATTCAAATCTTTCTGGAGTGTTTTCTAAGTATACACTAAAAGTAGTTGTTCCAACTCCTGCAGCAACTTTGAATTTTTTATTATATTTACTTTTTTCAAAAATAATAGTAGAGTGATTTTTGACATCAGTATCAGATGTACTAATGTATCCAGATTTTTCAATATTATATGATAAAGAAACTGGTGTGTTATTATCAGAATAAAGAGTTAAACCAGCTCCAGTTGATCCATTGGTTCCAAATTTTGTAACACTAAAAGTATTTGTAATTCCTGTAGAAACAAATTCATTATTAAAATCATTAAGATGATATATGTTTAATTCATATCCAGTTAAACTTGAATCAGATAAATCAAATGTAAGATTATTGTTTTTGGTGACTTTTATTTCTGGATTTATCAATGATATAGAATGAGATGAACCTCCAGTTCCATTAATACTTACAATTGTTGGATTAATCGCAGTTACATCAGTATATGTTTCTCCTAGTTTAATGTTATTATCATCTACTCGGAAAACAAAATATCCTCCAGTATGCAAACCGGGAGCAACTTGAGATGAAATATAGTTTACCTTATCTCCTGTTTTTAAGTTGTGATTTTCTATTGCTATTTTATTTTCACTAGTATTAATATCCGAAGAACTAAAAGTTAAAGAATTAATAAGAATATTTTTTGTCAGACTATCTAAAGAAACATTTACGGATGATGCTGTTGTTCCAATACCAACAGAAAGATTTGGAACAATATTTAATTGAACTAAATCATCTTTTTTAAGATTGTGTGCTGTTGATACTGATACTGTTGTTTCTATGGATTGTACAGTAGCAGTTATTTTAGATTTTAGTGGTTCAAAGAAATATCCATCATTATCTGCAGTGTTACCGCTAGAGGAAAATTGTCTAAAATATACCTCTTTGAAGGCATCACCTATACCTGTCTTAATTCCTATGACATTTTTGGATTTATTTACGACATAATAATTCCCATTTGAAAGATTTTCAAGGTTACCATCAACTTCGGCAGAATATCTAATAAATTTTTCAAGTTCAACATTAGTCAATTTTACCAATTGATTTGTTTCAAATGGATGATTTTCTAAGTATATGCCTTTTACTGGAATCTCTCTAGTGATAGTAGAGTTTCCAAATGTAAATGTTGTAGAAAATCCCGATTGTTCGGTTCCCAATCCCACAGACTCAGATGCATTAAAATAAACTCTATTATTAGGGTTAGAATCAAAATAAGAAATTTCTCTATCAATCTTAAAACTTTTTGGTCTGTAGTTTACTCGTGAACTCACTGTATGAGCAAGACCCGGATTTCCTCTTTGTACTCTTAAAATATTTGAATCTCTGAATACATTAAATACAGTTAATTGTTCATTTCCAATACCAATTGTAGAACCTGAAGAAACATAATTCGGAATAAAGGAAACATATATTTCAGTTGATGCCGTTCCAGATGAAACTGTTGATATAGTTCTAGCGGATGAACTGTTATCAACTGATATTCTATGATATTTTTCTAAATGCTTTAAAGAATCAGTTGTTATTCCTGATAATGCCAAATAATCACCATTCTCAAAATTATGCTCATTTTCAAGAACAACTTCTACAGTGTTTCCTCCCCAAATTAAAACTGAATTATTATATTTTTCTTCTATCGTATTTACTTTTGTTATATTTTCTCCACCAACTGAAGAAACTTTAACATTTAAACCTCCTCCTCCAGTTTCACTATTATCAAACGTTAGGATATCATTTACTTTAAAATCAGTTCCACCATTAACTATAGATATATCATCTACACCACCAGTGGTTACTCCATCTACCTCTATTTTTTGATTTTTTTTGATTTTTATAAAATAATTATCGGCATATTTTTCATTAGAATTATATGGAAATGTATTTCTTTGCAATTTGGAATTATTAAAATCATATGATTGATTGAAATTAAATTCAAAATTATCTTTTATTTTTTTAGATCTAAATGTGTCACCAACAAAAAATGGGAATAACGGAGCATTATTTTTCAATTGAGTATCAACTACTGCATGATATGCATAAACACCATTTGGAAACTCTTTATTCTTTTCATATCTACCGTTATGTTCATCTAAATCTCCGCTGTTGTTGAACTTATAATCCTCAACAAAAAATCCAGAATCAAATCCATCTGGTCTATCAACAACTGAATCCGAATCAAGAACATATCCTGAAACTAATCTATCAGCAGTTACAAATTTATCAGGATCTTTTGAACCATAAGGTCCATAAATTGGATTTCCATCATACGCCCATCCGATTATACCTGATATTGAATTAATATCTGGAACAAGATTTCCTTCCTCATCTAATTCTGAAAATGTATTAATATCATAACCACAAACAGAGTATTTTAACGTGTCACCATTGTCAATTAAAAGTTTATTAGAATCATATTTTTCATTAGTTATGACGGTTAANTCTCTTACTTTGGTATCTAAAACTTGATTAAATCCTGAAGAAATTATTGATACTGATGTATCTGCTGATGAATAACCAATACCAGATTTTATTACTTTTACAGAATCTATTTTATTATTTTTTAAAATAGCTCTAAGAACAGCACCTGCACCAGATCCAGAAGTATCTGTAACAACAACATCCGGTACAGAATAATAATCCTCTCCAGAATATTCTACATTAACAGAATCTATTCTTCCATTTGATATTATGGGTAGGACTCTGGCACCTTTTCCATTTAGAATAGAAACTGTTGGATTGTTTTCGTAATTTATGATAGAAGATCCATATCCTGTTCCCTTTTCATATAAGTCTAGAGAAGTTATAGATCCTTTTACAACAGGAGTTAAGGTAATAGATTGTGTACTAGTTGTACCTAACCCAACAGTAGTGAATGTAAAATCTACAGAAATTTCTGGATAACTAAATTGCTGATATCCAACTCCAGAGTTTGAGTTAAACTTAACGTAATTTTTCCTATCAAAATTACTAGTTATTGTTCCCCCAATACCAGCATCACATAATCTAAATTTATCATTATCTATTTTAAAGATCTTATATTGCTTATCTGTGGATAATCCTGAGATTGTTTCGGGTGTAGTTGACCCATCAATAGATGATACTGAATATGTTATAAAGTCTCCATGATTAAATCCATGATTTTCAAAATTAATCCAATTAAATTCTGTGGATATACCACTTGGATTAACAATTAATTTCTTATTAGTGTATCCCTCACCACCATTTACTACAACGATNTCTTTTAATACATTTAGTGGACCNACTTTTATTCTTTGAAGTCCAGATCCTCCAGTAAATACAATAGTATTGATTCCAGCTTTATAATCATCAATGTTTTCATGTAATTTTATTGAAACATTATTAGTTACATCAACAACATATGTTGATTTGTTCACCAAACTTGGTGTATTAATTCCACTCTCAACAGTGTTAATTCCAACCAANGCCCCAAAATTGGAATCATAAATTACTTCTTGCCCATCAACAAACCCATGCTCAACATCAAATACAATTTGACTCGTTGTTGTATTAATACCGCCACCAAGTTCAGTGGTTCTAGCATCAAATTCGACTTGTCTAAAAGTTTTTGTAATTGAAGGTTTAAGAACACAATTCTTTCCATTTCCTCCGGTCACACCTATAGATACAACTTTATCAATATTAAAATTGTAGGTATCAAAATCTACAAGAACATCTTTTATAGATCCACTAATAGTAGGTTGAGCTAAAGCAGTAATACCTAATCCAGTTCCAATAGAAATTTTAGGTGGATTGATAACATCAAAATTTTCTCCACCATTCAAAACGTTAATTTTTTTTAAAGGTCCATAATATACTTTATCTGTAGATTTATAATTTGTTATTTCAACACCGTTTATTAATAAACCAATTCCACCAGGAATAGTCTTATCCTTTTTACCATCTACCAATTGTTGTTCAATGGGAAATTTTTTAAGTAACTTTTGTGCTCCAACGACTCCGGATTTTTGAGATTCTAATGTAATTGTATGTGTTCCTATACCAGAGAAGGACAGATGATTTTCAGTTCCGATGAGAAAATTTGATCCATACAATTTAATTTCATCGTTACTTCCAGGAATTACTTCAACAAAATAGTTTCCAGTTTCTAATCCAACTAAAACATCCCCCTGTGGTTGATAAAAAATTTGATCACCTGTTTTAAAAACTGATTTGCCGACATTATCTAATACTTTTATTGAATTAAATTTTCCAGTTATCTCATTAAACGAAGTTAAAATTCCTCCCGTTTGATTATCAAGATCTATTACTAATTTTTTTATTTTTACATTAATATCTTCAGAAAAAGGAAATCCAACTATGCCTTTTCTAGTTCCAGCTGATGGTAGAGAATTTGATGCTACATAGGCAAACTCTTTATCAAAATAAACATTTTGAATATCAGATATTAAACTATTATTTCCATATTTAAATTCAACATTACTCTGTTCTCCAATATTAGCTTTATTAAGTATTTTTCTTAAATTATAATCAAAATCATCCTTTAATATTGATGATGAAAAACCACCACTCAAAGTTATATTGGTATTTCCCTGTATTTTCTGTCCATTAAGATCNACATAGGGGTCTTTATTACTTACTACTTTACCAGTATCTCTTTCAACAATTTCAACAAAATCACCTACCTTTAAACTTGCCTTATCGACAGGAGAAAAAAGTTCAAGAGTAGCAGAATCAAAATTTTTAATATAATACGAAGAGTTAGTATTATAAACCCAAGAGTTTGCAAGTATTTGTTTTGGAGATTTATTTTGTAGAGGATTATTTACTTTATCTCCAAGATTCTTAATTCCTATTGGATCACCTTCATTTACATTTACAGTACCATCTTGAATAAGATTACTTAAAGTGCTAAAAAATACCAGTTCTACTTTTTTACTAATATCTCCATTTTCATATCCATAATATACTTCACTATCATGAATTAAATCACCCTGAGATATAGAATTAGTAATGCCTTCACAATTTAAAAATTGATTTACAGTTTTATCTGTATATGTAATAATGTTAGATCCGGATCTAAAACTTCCAGAGGATTTAAATCCAATTGTCGAATCGACATTTACAACTTTTGCATTAACTAAAACATCTTCAGTACATTTTGAATTTGAAGTTGGTAAGAATCTTCCCTGAATATCAGATTCTTCATCATATCCTACAAAAAGAAATAATTTATAAAATAATTCATCACCAATTTTAAAAGGAGTTATTTCAGAAATTGATGCAACAATATTTGAATTTTCTTTGAATAACCCCTGACCCTCAAGAAAAGATGCCTCTCCTGAAATAACTTTAGCTACAGCAATTTCTCTTCTTCTGTATTCTGCAAAAGATGGTTTAATTAACTTTTCTTCTAGATTAATTACAGATGGAGTTTCTCCATATAAAACTTCAAATAATATTCTGAACGATTCATTAGTTCCCTTACTCTGATAAAATGATTTAATTTCTTTTAAAAAATTACCTACATTTAAATCAGATACAAAATTATTATTCTCCAATCCAGGAGAAAATGTTGTTTTAAATTTTTTGTAAAATTCTTTTAAAAATAAGCTACTCAAATTCTGAATAGAAGAATTTGAAGTATGAGACTCCGATAATGTATTAGAAAAGACTATTTCTTCTTTGTCAAAGTTTGTTCCATATGAAGTGATTCCACTAAATCCACGAATACAACCTGTAAAAGAATTTGTTGTTATTCCAGTATATGTAATAATCTCATTATCAATTTTTAATAATCCATATTTTTTAGGAAATCCTTTAGTACTGGATACATTTATTATAGAGTCGCTAGACGTTACTTGTGCAGTTGTAGTGGTGCTGTCAACCACAACCTCTGGACTAAGATTATCTAAATTTAAATATTGATCTAAATTTGTTGATAGATCAATAGGTCCACCCTGATATTCTTGCGAAAGATAATATTGTTTTAAAAAGTCTACTGTTTTTGGACTTTCATCTAAGATAAAATTTGGAAGTTGACTTGATACAATATCTTGTACCTTTATTCTGGTTTCAAATTCTGTCTGTATCATATTAGTTTCTTATTATGCTTCCGTTTGAATAACTTGAGGTGAATGAATCTTCGATAAATTTCACTCCAGATATCTCATCCCCAGAAGAAATTAAATCTCTCAACATATTTATTCTACTTTTTGAAACGTCAAGAGATAAGTATAAATCTTTCAAACCAATGACATCATTTGATTCTGGTACAGCTTCAATTTCAATAATATTATCTGGTTTGTCGGTAGACACTATATTGACAGTATCAATTATAATTTCACCTTTAATATAATCTATTCTACCGGCAGAAGACTTCACAATTTTTGTTGTATTTTCTCCTGTTATTTTGACGATTTGAAGTATTCCAGTTTTTTGATCATCATTTGGAATATCAGTAAAATAAACAGTAGATGGTTCGTCAAAAATTCTAAATCCAGTAGATTTTATGTTAAAAGCATCTTTTACATGGAATCTATTTCCATAACATAATTCATATTGTACCAATTGATTGATTGCAACTTTTAAATCTCGTCTAATTTTTACTTTAGTTATATTTGATGTGATTGCATTTCTATCAACTTCATCAATAATATTTTGCAATTTACTATATTTAAATCTTCCACCAAATTTATTAAAGTTTGTGGATTTAGAATATTCAGTAAGTTGATTTAAAACTTCGGATTGTAATGAAGACACTGTTGAAATAAAAGATTCATTATAATAAACACTACTATCAAGTTCAACATAAAGTATTTTAAGGTCTATTATTCTTTGATTGATACCAGAAACTGAATATTGTCTGAGTTTTGATAATATCTGCTTCTTGTTAAAATCACTGACAAATGTTCCACCTTTAGGCTTGATACTGATTAGCACATTTCCAAATTCCGGAGGATCTAATTCTTCTCCTCCGACAATTGACATTGATTCTGCGTCTGGATATATTCTTTTGATAATTGCTTCATAATCCCTTGGAGTCACGGCACGATTTTGTGCAGAATATGCAAGAGGAGCAAAATATCGAACGGAATCTATTGGTTCAATATTATTGCCATTTTGAGATTTTAAAGGTTGATCATTATAAACTCCGTTTACTTTTTCACCCCGTATTAAGGTTTCATTTGGCGATACTATTGCACCATTTTGATTTTTAATTGATCCTGCATATGTAAAATTCTTAACTCCATTTCCCTCTTCACCATCTGTAATTAAATATTCTACGGTAATATAACTACCATCCGATCCTGGTTCGTCTCCAAGTTTCTTTCCAAAAATACCATCACCAAATCTTATTTCATATTTTTCATCTTGAATTTCTCTGATAAAATAAATTCTCGAATCTTTATTGACATTTAATATATTTTCTACAGGAACATATTTAAATCCTTTCTCAGTTCCAGAATCACTAATGTAAACTGATATAGTGGTTGTATCTATATTTGAATTATTTAAAATAAACTTTTGATCAAGAGATCCNTCATATAGAAATTTTTTCTTAAGTAATGTTCCTTGATAAATGGGAATNTTATCAAAATATGCGACTTTACCAACACCAGTTTCTTCTTCAATTTTTCCCTTTATATCCTCTATAGTGGAAAAAACAAATGATGTATCATTACTAGTNCCNGTTGAAAAAATGCCACCACTTAATGTGACAGTTTCAATAGTGTTATCATCTAAATCACTAGTTAAAACAGTTCTAACAGAAACCGTTGTTTTTGATGCAGTCTTTGATCTTGGGACATAACCAATGTTTCCAGCAAGAGAAACCACATTCTGCCTGACTGTTGCCGAATCCAAGAAGGATTCATTCACAATCATATTGGAATTAAATGCTGTTATATAAGTATTATATGCTAATGTGTCGATCAGAGCTGAAAAATTAGACCCTTCAAAGTCAAAATCTGTAAAATCAGAATTTGCACGAAGATAATCCTTAATGGATGTCTTAATTTGATCGAAATCTAGGTTGGTAAACTTAGTAAAAGGCATTTTATTATCTCGTTGCCTCTAATATGAATGAATATTCTTGTGTTGGAAACTCTTGTCCGATGATATCAAAGAATATTGTGACCTCAAATGAGTTTTCATCGGGTGATGGGTCTACTCTGACCCTTGTATTCTCCACTCTAGGTTCAAAATTTTTAATTGAAGTAATAATTTGATCTTCAATGATCGCGGCAGTACCAAAATCTACAAAATCAAACAAACTTTTATAGACATCAGACCCAAAAACAGGGTTAAAAAACCTTTCAGTGGGTATTGTCTGGACAATATTTCTCACAGAACGACGAATTGCCGATTCATTCTTTAAAATTGGTAAGTCATTTGTGATTGGATGAGGTTCAAAGGACAAACTAATGTCCTTGAATGCTCTAGATATCCGTGTTACCGCCATCAGACAGAGTTTTTATTTATTTATACCCTCATTTTTATCATTTTCATCAATATTTTGACGTTCTTTTGCCGTTTTCCAGAAATAATTCTCATCATTTCCTAATCCATCACGATCATGACCGTTTTCGACCTGATAATAGACCGTCGAAACCTTAAAATCGGGCACTTTTGGTTCTTCCGGTGTCAAACTGTTGTCATAGATACGAGTTCTGTTGTTTGGATACAGACAAAACTGCCCGTTATCAAGTTCAATTAGATTATGTGACTTGTGTTCGGACGGATTTTCACTTGTCGCATAGTCAATCGAGTCTGGATCTTGATGATAGTTGTCCAGAGTACAGATGTACGTGCCCGTCTGAGGTCCGTAATCCCTTGTATAGACCTCATAGTGCATCGAACCAA
>NZAU01000086.1 GCA_002686215.1 Candidatus Woesearchaeota archaeon | reverse complement strand
TGACAAATGAAGTTGCAGTTACAATACCAGAAGCATTTACATCTACAAGTGATAATTGACCAGCTTTTGTAAATGTATATCTTTCTGTAGTGCCATCACGAATCTTAAAGTCAGTAACATATGCGGTAAGATCTAACGATAAATCAGTTCCATCATGGAATAGTCTAGAATTATCAGAACCACCAAAAGTTAATCCTATATTATTATTAAATCTTAAATCACCAACTGTTTTTTGGTCGGCAAAATCACTACGGAGGAATGAGAGGGAGTCAAGACCATCCAGAGTGGCAGCATCACCACCTCCACCACTAATACCACTTAACTGGGATCCATCACCATAATAAGTTACAATCCCTGCAGATCCTACCGTCGCACCAGTTCCAACGGCCGTGATCTTTAGATTATTAACCTGTTCTAACTGGTGATTAATATTAACTGACATTAGAGATACACCTTCCTATGTTTATATTTATTGGATGAATTAGAATGACATTTCAGTCGCTTCAATTGTGCATACCCATCGTATCGTAGTTGCTGCTTGCCCAGTCACCTCAACTTTTATAGCACCATTTGTAGTGTCTGCCGTAATCTCAAGATCCCAAGCAGCAGCACCAGTATCATAAGCAATAACGTCTTTAATAACACTTCCAACAAGTGCTGTTGATGCAGCATTTGCACCCCTCTTAAGCGCACCTCTCAGTTCCCATACTTTAGTGTTACCAGCACCAGTCACACCTGCAACACAGGTAGCTTTAAAAGTAATTGCACTATTATTTTTGAGAGTTAATTGGTTTGTTGTACCTGCACCATTAACATTAGACCTCAATACTGTAGGTGTTGCATTTGCCGTTTGTGCATAAACATTAAGAATTGACTTTTGACATAAAGCTCTGCCATTATGGTCTGTACCATGAGGATTAGCAGAAGCGGGAATAACGACTAGACCTTCAATAGTTCTAGTAGACGCATACTTTCCACCCAGAACAATTGAATAGTTTGAATCAGCTAGAGAATGAGTTCCGAAAGCATAAGATTCATCACCACTAACAGTAATATGATTACCAAAACCAGCAGAATAAGATCCTGATACCGTTGATGCATAACTACCACCAATAAAGGAATAGTTGCCACTAGCTGTATTATGCCTTCCACCAATTAATGCAGCATTCGTTCCAGAAGCAACAGCAGTTTGGCCCAATCGGACTAGTTGCAAGTCTACTGCCCCTGCACCACGCTTGTTACCACCAGTTGTAGTTCCATCAGGAATAGCTGCAAGAATTGAACCACCACCTCCTTTTGGAACTAATGCAACGTCAATAGTTGTCTCGGTTCCAATTGCAGATAATGAATGAACAGGAACTGTATTGTTTGGAGAAACATCATATCTTCCATTAACTATGGTGCTTCCATTTGTCTGGATAGCATTACCCATATAAGGATGAGCACTACACTGATAATAAAGAATAGAAGGTGTTGATTCTGTAACTACAATTTCAGTATATGTTGATGTTGAAGTAACATTTTCAGTATATTCTGTAGTCCTATCTGCCTCAAGATATAATCTGAATGGGTGACTTGTCATGTCACCAGAACTCAGAGTAAATCTATAAGTTCTACCTGGAGTGAATGTCAGGAATGGTGACTCAATACCATCCAAATAATATCCATTAGTACTAGCACCATTAACACCACCAGTATATCTGTGGTCAGACTTGGCAGCAACAGTAACAGCAAATTGAACTACAGTAGTTGATCCAGATCCAACTAAAGTATCATACTTTTCAAAATTTCCTGATACTCCAATTCCAGTATTAGTAGTTTCAAACTTCTTAGAGTCTTGGTACCAAAGTTCGGCAGTTCCACTTCCAGTGAACACTGCCAGTCTTCCCCAACCAGTACTATAACCACCAGTAACTCCGGCAGTAGCAATAACTACATCACCACTAGTTCCTCCAGAATTATTACAACCTAATAATAAATCGGTAGTTGAATTTGATGTTACTCGGAATTCATTACTAGTAACTCTGAGGTCACCTTTGTAAGTAGTACCAAGTTTTAATGAAATTCCCGCATTAGTACTAGGCATTTCAAGAGTAATAGCATCATGGAAGTTAGAAGTTCCATTGACATCAAGTTTTGCTGTTGGTGATGTAGAATTGATACCAACATTACCAGTTGTGTAATAAGCATCATTTCCACTTGTAGACCAAACAGAACCACCACCACTAGATACGGTTGTCCAAGAAACACCAAATCCAGTTACGTTGGATAATACTTGACCATTTCCTCCAAAGGTTCCATTAGTATCATAAACAGAACTTCCAAGTGCAACTGTTCCGTCAACGTCTAGTTTTGCTGTTGGATTTGTAGTTCCAATACCGACAAACTCAGTAGCACCGAATGGTGCCAACTGAATTGTTCCATCAGCATCTACATCAATCGAAGGAATACCAGAAACATCATTAACTGAGAAGATACTTCCAGTAGTCAGATCATTTGTGATAGAGAATAACTGACCAGCAGAACCTTCAAAACTTAAGGTGCCATTATTTTGATTATCATAAGGAAGAATTTCAATACGAGTTCCAATACCAACTGCACTTGTGGTTCCGATACCTGTATATCCAGTTGTTATCCAAGGAGAACTACCACCAGCAGAGATACCAGTCAGTTGCGAACCATCACCATAATAAGTAACAATACCAGAAGATGCTGTTACAATACCAGATACTGCTATTCCATCAGTAGTGGTTTTAAATTTTTGTGACCCATAGTGATAAGCAATAAGTTCACCACTATTACCATCAGCCTTGAGATATATTGCACTACCGGATCCAGAACCATCGTCACCTTTAATTTGAATACTCTTATCAGCTACCTGCTGGTCAATGATTATATCATTATTTTGTGTATTGATAATATAAGAATCACTATTGTCAGAATAAATTCTGAGGTCATCATTAGTTCCAAATACTGCTTGTGAATTATCTTTAAACCTAAGTACATCCCCATTCTTATCCCATACTACGTCATAACTTGAACCAGTGAAAGTTACATCATCTTGGAATGTAGAAATACCAGAGACATTCAGACCACCAGTAACAGAAACACCAGAAGTAGTGGACTCAAGTCTAAGATCACTACCAGCATAAAGTTCAACGTGTTCAGTCCCACCAATTTTGGTAACCCTTAATGCACTTCCGTATCCACCAGATCCACCATTAGCACTAATGTTAATAGAACTTCCTCTTAAATATGTGTTGCTATCACCCTGTATAATGAAGTTTGCACTACCATCAACCTCTATCTTGGCATCATTATCATCACCAAATTGAATTTCATCAGTATCACCAAGATGAACATTACCTTGGAATGTAGAAACACCACTTACATTTAATTGATTGAAAGATGATGTTCCAGTAGTACTGATACCATCAATTCCACCACCAGTTGAAGTAATTTCTACTGATGCAATTCCACCAGATAAGGTTGCTGTAACACCTGCACCAATAAAGTTGATAGTACCAGCGGTTCCAACTGAAGAACCTTCTTCCTGAATAACAACACCAGATCCCGAACCAGTAATCCCAGTCAATCCAGAACCATCACCAAAAAATGATGTTGCAGTTATAACACCTGCGATACTGGTGTTTGTTGTTATTGCAACCTGCTGTCCACCAATATTTAAATCGCCCGCACTCTCAATTGTCGGTGTCCCTGCAGCGCCAATTACATTTAATTGTTTTACACCAAAAGGTTTTTGCGTCATGACACCTACTTTTTAACTATTTATTCTTGGACTCTAATTGTTATGTCGCCAGTGAATGTGATGCCATCCCCGCCATCAATCAACTTAGTTAAATTTGGTTCTGCACCTGTTGGAGCATCCCAAATGACAGGTGCATCACTACCTTGGAGGGTGCGATTATCAGTCCACAACGAACTTGTGTAATCTGCACCACCTTCAACACCAGCATACACTGTAGATGTTCCTGCGGAATCTGTACTTCCCGCAAGAGGACCACCCAGAGATGTAGTGAACCAGTGTTTCATATCTGCCCAAGTCCAATCTCTATTGTATTCAAGTTTAGTTGCCATGATTCCAACAGCAATAGGAGTTGCTGAACTTGTGCCATTGAATAGTCTATCTTCAGATTCTACAGATTGCACTCCATCAAGACTATAATAAGCGTCATATCTGTTATAACTAGTGCCTGCGTTGTTATCTGCTGCGGATAGACTGAGATCACATAATGCAAAAATATCAACACCGTTTCCCATGGTGCTATAAGTGGTTTTAGCTTGTCTATAAAAAGTTGAAAGTCCAACTTCGTTAGAAGCATTTTGTGCCACACCGAATTCATCCAATGCACCAACCCCAATTCCTTTGTAGTAAGATATTCCATTATCATCAGTTCGTCTACCAATTTGACCTGGATATCCAATTCTGTTATAGAATGGTCTGAATGATATTCCAGACATACTGGAATATCCCGACCTTTTTGCTTCCTCAGGAGTTTGTCCTTGACTCGCTGAGTAGTAGTTATTAAAGTCTGGGTGATCGCCTCTTACTACTTTTTGATCTCTATTGCCAGCAGCGTAACAGAAAATAACTCCAGACTCCACAAGTTCTCTGCCAGCTTGAAGAACAGAATTATCATATTCATATTCGATTACTAACGCATTACTATTACCAATAAGAGGACCTACTCTAGAACCATAATACACCCCATTCGATCCGTCCAATGGAGCCTGACCAGTTCCTGCAGCATCTCTGTGGTTAATATATCCGCTAGAGAGAGAATTTACCCTATGACTCCAACTATTACTGGAAATAGTAGGATCTTTTGTACCATACAGGGGATTGATTGGTTTGATTTGATGGAATACTTTTTGCAGATCAAATCCAACTTCCCAAAATGCTCCATAATCTCCATATAAATTTAGGAACCACTTATTTGCATTATAAGCCCAACCATATTGTCTACCATATGCTTGTGAGGCGCATGGAGTTCCATGGAAACCATCATTATCTTGATAATCAGTATTGCTTCCGTTAGCCCTTGCTCTTGTATAACTTGTAGTTATAAGGATAGCACCAAAGTCTTCGGCTGTACCTGGAACAGCAGTTCCAGTACCGATACCCTGAGTTACAAATTTTGGTGATCTATAAGTTGTACTGTTGTTTCTCCACCAGTTTCTACCTGCTGTATCTGTAGGAACTGTTGTTCCATCCCATCTAGTTGTTAAACTGGATGGATTTGCATTAAAGAAGTCTGGATCCAAATAATATGGAGCATCCAAAACTAAATCCAAAAGATCGCATGTACCTACTGTTGTAGAGATGCCACTGTTAGATAATTTATTACCACCAACATAATTTTGTGGAGTGTCTGACGTAGTGAGTGTACTGATACCTAAAGTATTTTGGAATTCAATGTGACCAAACCACATATCTTGGTCGCATACAATAACGTCTACGTGCTTACCAGTTCCGTATTGTGGTATTTGACTACCGAGTTGAATATATGATCCTGTTGTGGAAGCAACTCCATCTTGGTTTGCACCATTAGACCACCAACCACTAACCCAAGGACTTTCTTTTTGAACATGTCTCAACAGTTGCATCGATCCTCGGTTCTTCAGATTTGAACCAGGACTACTTGTCAGATAACTGTTTCTATCTGAATATCCCTGACACCAAACATTAGATGCATATCTATTTTCTTTCGTCAAACTTTCAATCAAATCATCAGGGTTATCCATATAAGTTCCTGGATATGCTGCAGCATTGATGGTTACATTTGTAACGCCAGGATGATTTTTCAACTGTTGAACTTCTTCATCATCTAATAGATAGATTCCTCTGAGATCACTGTGATTACATGCACTTGGACATTCTACACTCCTAGATGGAATATTGTCCTCAAGAGTTCCATCTTGCATTAAGATTTCATGAACATGTTTCCAGTCTTCTTTTGTATGACAGAAGACACAGTATTCTTTTTTTGCTCCTGATTCTGTTGGTTCTTTTGTGTAAGTTTCTTTTCGAGCTTCAAATGCAACTCTTCTTTGTTCCAACCACTCTTCGTAACCCGTTTCAGTAGAAATCATTTCTTACCTCCCTCAAAGCATTTTGTTTGCACTGAATCTGTAAGTGGTAACTCCAGATATTCCAGTTAAAGGAACTAAGTTTACTTGAATTTGGCCTGCAGCAACAGAAACTGATATATCTGCTATTCGATTTGGTTCGTACATTACTCCATATTCCGATACATATGCAGTTGTTCCTACACCCATCACTAGTGCCTTTTGTGCCTGGTAGTTATTACCATTGATGATATGTATTGTGTATTCTGCTGTTACGAAATCGTCAACATAAACATCCATTTCGTGAGGCGTTCCTGCAGATGCGGTAAACGATGATGATGCAACGCCACTGCCCTGATATACAGAGTTCTTGACTTGTAATACAGCATCTCCAACTGGATTTGTAGTTCCTAGACCGATTGATCCACCACCATCAACCAGAGAAACACCATTCGTAGCTTCGTTAAACAAAGCTCCTGCGTCAGGTGTTGCCCAAGCACCATCACCCCTGAGGAATGTAGAACTGCTTGGAGTTCCACTAGATGCAAGTCTGTTTACACCAACTGTACCAGAAGCGAGGGCGCCAGCATTTAAGTTTGTGATAGAAGAACCATCACCGCTTAAGGTACTTGCAGTCAGTCCAGTGCAATTAAGGTTTGTAGTTTGTAGGATATTGGTGGATGGATTGAAGTAAAGGACACCAGTATCAACTTCAAGTTCTCTGTAACCACCACCAGACTGAGTATCTCTTAAGAATGGAATTAGTTTATTTTGACTGTTGTCTGAAGATTCATAGATGTAAGAGAACGTTGTTGATCCAATGCCAGCACCACCAGTCTGATCTGCAACCCAAGCATAATCAGAACCATCCCAACTTAAGATCTGATTGGTAGTTGCAGTGCCAACATTAAGGTGAGTATCTACATCATTATTTGTGAAGGAACCGCCTCCACCTTCACCAGCAGAGTATCCTATGATCTGAGATGTGGTGATACCAGTTATTTGTGAACCAATACCAATGAACTCTGTTGCGGAAAGAGTTCCAGTGACTGTCGCGCCAATACTGGTGGTTTCTAATTTCTTAGAACCATTCCACCAAAGTTCTACAGATCCACCCGAATTAAATACACCTAAATTGACATCGCTAGGATTTTTAATCTGAAGAGAACTACTCTTTATTATCAAAGAACCTGCGCCAGTTTCCTCAATGTAACTTGTAGATCCATCACTGTAAATTTCTAATTCTATACTGTCACCAAATCTTAATCTATCATTATTCCCAAGAGATATGCTAGAACTGAATGATACATTACTAGTAAATGTAGAATCACCACTAACGTTTAGACGATTAAAGGAAGAAGATCCCGTGGTAGCAATACCAACTATACCAGTAATAAAACCAGCATCATTGATTAACTCACTTGTACTAGTAACTGAGGTTGTAATATATCCAGCAGCCCCATGATCTCCCCAACTATAAGAAGTATCCCAGTTAGAAATTTGTGTGGGTGTAATTGTTGATGCGGTTCCTGTATATGATGGAACTGTTACTGTTGCAATATCTCCAGTTACTGATGCAGTGATTCCAGTACCCACAAAGTTTAGAGTTTTTGCAGATCCAACTACAGATCCCTCATCTCTAATACTGAGAGATACATTAGTTGCTGCAACACCCGTGAGTCCAGAACCATCTCCAACAAAATTGGCTGCAGTAATAATACCACTGATATTTTGATTACCACTCAGAGTTAAGTCAGCCGTAATTTCTACTTCATTATTAAATGAATCGAGGCGAAGGGTGCCTGCTTGGGTAGTAATTCTATTTGATTGACTGCCTGCCATAATCAGGTCGCCAGCATCCACTCTAGGTGTGGTTAATTCATTGCTTCCCAGATCTATGCCACCACTCATGGTGACAATTCCAGTGAATGTAGTTCCTCCCGTGGTTACAAATCCAGTTGTTGCACTATTGACATAACCTTCGGATGCAAGTCCTGCGACAATACCAGATGTTACAAAACCTGCATTGTTTGTTAGATCGCTGGTGTCTGATGGAATGGTAGGTTTATCTTGTAAATCAACATAACTACCAGAGAAAGTCTTGATACCAATTTGAGTATCAACATAGTTTGTAACGTATGCAGTGGTTGTGAATCCTCTACTTAGAACATAACCATCCGTCACAAACCCAACGATTGCGTTGTTCACATACCCCGTGGTCGCCATGCCAACAACGGCATTGCTGATGTTACTGTCAACATAACCTTCGGATGCGAGACCTACGACAGAAGTTGTTGTGGCGTATCCTGTGAGGTTTGGTGGGGTATATTCAAATACACCTGTTACCTGATTATATGTAAGTCCTGCAGAACCTGGTGAGTTTTGAGTTACAGATAGATCGGAGTATCCTATACCTGCACCTCCAGATCCTCCGATGTCTGCAGCAGCCTGCCAAGTGTCGCCAGACCACTTAAGAACATGCCCAATTGTTGGTGATGGTGCGTTTACATCATTCAGATCACTGATCTGTGTGGGGATACCTGGTCTACCAGATAGGTCACTATATGCACCAGAGAAAGTTCTGATACCAATCTGAGCATCGACGTAAGTTATTGCAGCATAGTTGCCGATATTACTGATGTTTAATGTCGTAATTCCAGTAATTGCACTACCATCACCAACAAACGATGTTGCAGTAAGGACACCGAGATTGATTCCCTTAGTTGTACTATTACCAAGTCCTAGAACATCGTCGATGGTTTGAGTTTCAGTATATGATGTGAGATAACCAACGGTTGCATGATTACCCCAGTTATATGATGTGTTCCAATTATTAATATCAGCAGTTCCAATTCCTAGTGAGATTGGTGCTTCTCTTTCCCACTTACTAGTTGAAAAATTATATCTAAGAATATTACCATTCCATCCAGAGTCTGGAACATCATCTAGTGTATCACTAAGATCTGTAAGTTTACTATTGGTATCTAATAACTGAATCCATGCACCAGCATGTGCAAAATAACCATGTCCAGTTTCATGAACATGTGCAAACATGCCATGATATGTACTTGGACTTACT
>NZAU01000085.1 GCA_002686215.1 Candidatus Woesearchaeota archaeon | reverse complement strand
CTTCGTCAAACAACTGCGCTCCCTCGCCCATTGCATTTATAACTTGTTGATATTCTTTACCTTCAGCTATTTCTTTTACAAAATCAGTTTTAGCATCTTTTATTTTATTATTATAAAATTCTAATGCTTCTTCTTTTGTTCCTAAACTTCTTCCGCCTTCGTCAGTAAATAAATTTAACTGTTGATTTAATCTTTTATCACTCCATCCTTCTTCTGCAGCCTGAGCTCTAACTCTTTGATCTTGATTATTTATTTTTTCAATAGCAGCTTGAGCATCATTTAATTGTTGA
Source organism: Candidatus Woesearchaeota archaeon (assembly GCA_002686215.1). The sequence continues at coordinate 7,082 of NZAU01000085.1, read as the reverse complement.
GCTCTATTTTTAGCTTGCATATAATCAAAACTTTGAACTCCAGAATAAACTGTTCTAACAAAGTCTTTTTTAAAGTCATTTGATAAAGGAATTACAGGGCTCATAGAATTTATTGCAGCTAATACTACATTAGGATCTCTAGGTAATATATTATTTGCTGAAGCCGAAGAACCACTTTCCAACTGCGATCCCATATCGGGAGTTTGCCCTGCTGCAGGTGCAGTTGTCTCCGCAACAGGTTGTGGCTTTTCCACGGGCTGTGTATCAATTTTTTTAATACCAAATTGATTAATATAATCATCTAGTGATAAATTTCTTTTCGCAGCCGCCTCTTGTACTTCTGCTAAAGTAAATTGTTGTCCGTTGTATTCAAACATGTGATATAATTTATTATGGTAAACCTGTTATTCCTATTCCTATTTGTTGCATTCCTTGTGCCTGCCTAATAGCTCTTTTAATGTCTGCTTTTGTAGCATTAAATGGCACTTCTACAGGAGGCGCACCCGGTACTTTAGGGTTTTGTATAACCATAGATACAGGAGGTCCTGCAGCTAAATAACCTTCTTGTTTTATAGTATTACCTTCTTCGTCGGTAAATTCTTTTGCAGGAACAACAGTTCCATCTCCTAATTTAATTTCTGTATTTGTTAATCCTAATAAAGCTAAGTCTCCTTTAAATTTTTGCATTAACCCGTTAAATCTAGTTAAAGCTACTTTCGGATCTAAACCTTTTAAATTGGTAAGATCACTATTAATTTCAGTATTCCAGAATCTAGCATCATTATCATTTGCTAATGCATTTTCTGTATTTCTTCTATCCATTCTAAGCTGTCTTTGAATATCTTTAGCATTAAAATGTTTTTGGCGTTGATCGTCAGCAGTGTTATTATATTTTTGTACAGCAGCTTGATTTATTGTATATCTATTTCTAGCTTTATTCATCCACTCTTTTTGTAATAACTGATCTCCTCTAGTTATTATTCCATCATCAATTTCTTGTTGAGTTCTTTCTTCATCAGGTATTACCTCTGCAAATAGTTTTGATACTTTGTCTTTATCATAACCAAAATTATCAACAAGCAAAGCAATACTTTTTCTTTCTTTATTTTGAGCACCTACAGAATCAAGTACATCAACTAAAGCGTCGTTTGCAAAATCTGCAGCTGATAATCCTTTTTGATTATTTTGTCCAAATGCAGGTTGATCAAAAGCTAATATNTTACCATCTTTAGTNGTTTGTATATTAACAGATTTATCTAAAATNTCATTAACATTTTCTTTGAGTTGAAGTCTATTTATTAATTGATCAACTTCTCCAACAGCTAAATTATAAGATTCTTTTGTAAAAGGATCTTTACCAACCCAAGTTGTAACACCATTTACATTTTTAAATTCGCCTTCAGGAGAGCCTGATCTTAAATCTTCAATTATACCTCTAGTTTTTGCATCTACATAATCTGATAATGTTCCATTTTCCATTGCTGGCCCATATGTACCTAACAATTGTTTTATTTTATTATCAAAATTTTTAGCTTCTTTAACATCAGAATTTAACCTAGCCATGGCATTTGCATAAGCACCATGATCCTGCGTTCTATTTAGTTCTGAATTATAATATGCAGCCTGATCCGCTATAGATCTTCCAAGGTTTGTCATTACCTCATCCATCCCTTGCACACCAGAAGTAGGCATTATATTATAAGAATCCATATCTTGCGCTAACTTTTGCGCATAGCTATAGTTTAATATATCTCTTTTGAGTTGTTTATCTTTTCTAGCTTCAGCTCTATCAGCCATTAATCTACGCTCAGCAATAGATTTATCTATGGCTCCACCAATCATTCTTTGACTTTTTGCACTACCCGGTGCAAACTCATTTTCTTTTGACCAAAAGTCGTAATTATAATTTGCCATATTAACCTAATCCTGTTTTACTCATAAAAGCTTTTGTTTTTTCACCAAAAAGTCCTCCGCTAGCAGCACTTACAGCTGCATCAGCTATACCAGCTATACCACCTATAAGATCTGATTTAGCTTGTGCTCTTGCTTCGTCTGCTGCATTTTTTCTAGCCATCGCTCTGCTTGTTTGATCTTGTAGTCTATCAAACTCAAATTGTTGTACAGCAGCTTCACCTTGACGGTCCATAACATCTGATTTAAATTGATAATCAGCATTAGCCATTGCTTGTTGGTTTGCAGCTGTTGCACCAAATTGTGCTGCTCTATTTTGTGCAGCTTGATTAGCTAAAGCAAATTGATTTTCTGCACCAAACTGAGTTAATGCAAACTGATTGTTTTGCCTAGCGTTAAATTGATTCATTTGATTAGCAGCATTGAATCTTGATAATGCAAATTGATTTGCTGATTGCGCACCAAACCTCGCTGCCTCATTTTGTGCTTGTGCACCAAACCTCGCAGCTTGATTTTCTTGGCCAACATTAAATTGTGATTGACCTAAATCAAACTTAGATGCTAAATTTTGTTGTGCTAGTTGCGCTCTTTGTAATTCGCTTTCGCCTTGTGCTCTAAGCCTTTCGTTTTGTTTTACTTGTTGATCTATTGATGCTGCTACGCCTGCTTTTGACTTTGCAGCGGCTGCAGCTAATGCAGTAGCGCCTCCAGCCCCTGTACCTGCTTGTGCAGCTAAATCTTGACTAGCAGCTAAAGCTTGATCTGTTTCTCTTGCTTGCATATCAGCGGCAGCAGTAGAGACCTGCAGGTTAGCCATTGTATTAGTTAATCCAGTGTCTGCACCTCTTAATAATCCACCTACATTTGTTGTTCCCGCTTCATATCCTTGAGCTGTATAACCTTGCGACGCAGCTAAATTTGCTAATTGTGCTTGTTCTGCTGGGCCTAGTTGGCCTACTTGTGCTTGTGATGGATCATAACCTTGCATTCCTTCTATTTGAGGACCTTGCATACCACTAAATACATTTTGAAAATCAAAATTATCTTGTCTTGCGGTAGCTTGATCAAATTGACGGTTTGCAGCTTTTTGCTCTCTTCTTCTTTTTCTGCCGCCAAAAAGTGATGCCACTCCTTTTACTATACTTCCCATATTAATATTTTAATATTAATTCATAAGACGGAGTTTCGTCACAATAATAATCCGCCTTTTTATATTTTTCTAATAATTTACCATGTTTTGCCCATGCAAATGCATATTTATAACCTAAGTCTTCGGCAAAATCAGTTGTAAAATTTACTAAGAGTTGCAATGCATCACTTCTGTCTGAGTCACGATAACTTTTATCACTTACTACTACAGCTGGTATTGCCATCTTACTGTTTGTCATCCACAGCCACATGGCTGCAATAGGATCATTTCCTTTGCAAACCATAAAGCCACCTAGCCCTTCACGTTTTTTTTCTTGTTCTTCGCCTATTTGAAAAGCTCCAGGCAAGAAGTCACGTGGGAAACCTTCAGAACCATAGGCTTCCCACCACTTCGGTATAAAATCCCAATCGGATTCTTGTAATTTTCTTACTTGTAATTGCATATAATTTAATTCGATGAATTAATTGCTTCAGAATTTAAAGCAAATAACTCTGCTTGATTTATTGATTTATCTGTAGGTAATTTAATACGTACTCGCATAAAAGTACCTTTAGCTCCGGAAACAAGCTTGTCTGCATCAGCTACTACAGCACCGTTGGAAACTTTATATGTAGTTTCTTGTGATACTATTGGAGCAAAATACTTACCTTCTTTTTCTTTAAATGGAAACTTTATAATTGTATTCATTATGCGTTTTGTGTTATAGTTATTGTTTGGGTATTAACAGCTGAACCTGTAACTCTTGCATTACCATATTTTTCTATTGTAACAGTAGCAGTTCTTTGTGCTCCGGTAGTATTATCTGCTACTCCTATAGTAAATGGATAGTTAGACCCTAAAAAGTCAATACCATCAGGATCAACAACTATAGTAGCAGGAGATCCATTAAAAAGAACCCAATTGCCAACTGCATTAGAAGAAACTTGTATTGGTATAGTAGCACCATTTGAATTTGTTATACTTACTGGGCTACTACCTGTTGCTGCAAAATTAGCAGGATTAGAATAAGTACCAACAGAAGCTGTTACTTCACCCGATCCTGTAATTGTTGCTGTAGCTGTAGTATTTTCAAATATAGCAGGAAGTACAATTGTTCTTTCTACATAATTTTGTGATGTATTGTCTACAACCGCATTTCCAACAGAAGTGCCAACAACATTATAAGATAATCCGTAACTATTAGGTAATAATACTTTTGTAGTGCCCGTAGCTGTCCATCTTAAAGTTGCTGTTCTTTTTGCTGCTAAATCATAAGGGCTTATTGTGTAAATTGTATTTACAGAAGTTCCTGCAGGTACTGTTAATGTTCCACTTGCAGGTGTTGCCCAAGTAAGTTGAGGTAATACTGTAGCAGATCCACTTATGCCTAATGAATTATTTGCAGCTGATGCTGGAACTGTTATAGGAAATCCTGCTATAATATTACTTGCACTATAACTTAAATTAAACGGTATCATATTAGTACTTCCACCCATTCCTGAATGATTAGAACAATAATAATATAATGTAGGTGTATTTGAAGCTATAACTATTTGAGTATAAGCTCCAGCATTACCAGGAGTTCCATTATATGTAACACCAGTAGTATATTCAGAGCCACCTCCGTGTGTACCATTTGATGTCGTACTAAATTTTAATGGATGTCCACTATTAGAACTATCACTTTGATCAAACTTATATGTTTTACCTTTAGTTAAAGTTAATATAGGTTGTTTTAAATAATCAATATTATTGCTAGCGTCATCTATTGCATATTTATTAGAGCCATAGTTTCTTACGATAACATTTTTTGTAATAATAGACGATGTAATAGCGGCAGCTTGCGTAAGCCCTGTAATATTTGCTGATATTAAACCAGGATCTATATAATGTGTACTTATAGGTGATATTGTAACATTTAAATTATTTGCACCTGCTGTAGTATATGTAGCTAAAGCAGGACTAACAGTTCCATTTGTTACAGCATCACCAACACTTATAGTTAATAAATTAATTTCAAATATTAAATCTGCGCCTGTGCCACCTACAGTAAGTGTGTGAGTAATATTTTGAGCTTGTGCAGTATAACTAACTAAAAATACTAAATTTCCATTTGTAATAGCTGTAGGCGTTTGTATTGTAACACCTGATCCAGAAAGAGTGACATCTGTAATTGCATCAAATTCAAAATCAGCGTTTTTAGGTTTGGCAGTAATTACCCATTGTACAACTTCTCCCTGTTTTGCAAATATTGATTTTTCACCTGATATTATTGAATTATTTGCTGCTCCAGAAAGCTGCAATGTTATTTCATAATAATTTTCTAAAGCAGGCTCATCACCAACTGAACTAATATCAGTTTTTATAAAATCAAGTTCCCAACCAGAAGTTCCTTCATAGCTTACATTATTAAATGTTTTAACTGTAGAAGGGGCATCATTTAATATAGGTTCAACATAAGACTCTGCTGCAGCAGCACCATAAAAAGTATTTCTATTTACAGTTTCATCGTTATGCTCCCACAATTTACCACTATTAAAAGTATAGTATGTATTGTTTAAGCTTAATCCTCCCTCTTGTTTAAAAGATTTAAAACTTGTCCAACCCTGTGCACTTTCATCAAATGATATTGTAAAATATTCATCAGTTGCAGTAGCTACATTAGTATCTTTAAAACCGCTAAAACCTTTTCCAATTATTGTTAAATTATATAAACTATTGTATTCATCATATGATCCAATAACCTCATCTGATTTAGCTAAAGCATCTCTAAAAAAGTCACTCATGCCTAATTGTGATATTTCAACTAAACCATTTTGAGATAAACGCATAACGCTACCTCTGTTTTTATCAGTAAAGTATTTTGAATATCCATAATAAGCAAAAGACTTAGGATCTTTTGATATTCCAAATTCGCCTGCATAAGGAGCAATAGTACCTAAGAATTGAGTATTACTTGTTACAGGTATTGCGCCTCCTTCAGCTGAATATATAAAATCTTTATTTATAGGTGATCTTGAAATTTTATCTTCTTGAAATACAACTATTTGCGTATCATCTGCAAATAATTTTTGTACTGAACCATCTTGTGGATCTAAAGATATTGTTAAGCCACCTTCAGATTCATTAAATTGATTAACATAGTTTATGTTTGTTCTTGAATTAAACAAACCACTTGAATGAATAAGCGTGTTAAATCTTCTTTCTTCAGCAAAATTTTCTTTTACTACATAAGCTCTAACACCTACGTCAAAAGCTTTTTCATTAAATCCAGCTCTTAATCTATTTATTTCAATGTGTGTACCTGAACTAAATGTTAATAAATAACAATTATAAAACTGTATATCTATTGCTGTTGTAGTAAGTGTTGATATTAAGCCCCCTGTAGATGTTTCAAAAAATATATCTAAGTCAGATTCAACTGGTTCTGTTTCAAAAACGGATATGCCAGATGTTACTGAGTCTGTAGGCACATTTGCAGTACCTGCAGGATTATTAATTGATTGTACTTTTGTTAAACTAGCAGTTGTTTTGTTTACGCCTCCTAATACTTTTGGATACACCGCAACATCACAAGGTGATATTGTACTACTTGTACTAGGTGGTATTACAGCTGTTTGATCTCTAGGTATTTTATTTATACTATCACCTAATCTTTCAACTACATTTACAGATGTTATTGCTGAAATCCAATTATAATATTCTTGTTCTCTTTGTTTTACAACAATTCTATATGAATAACACCAATCTAAATTTTGCAATGCAGTAATTGTAGATTGTGAAAAAGCTATTCTTAATGAGTTAAACACATTTGTACTATCTGCTTCGCCTGTAGCCGCATCAATAAACACTGTATCACCTCCTGTTTCAGATAATAATACAGGTGTTTGTCTTCCAAATCTATCTGCAAGAACTATACCTACTTGATATGTTCTTCTTGATTTAACAGACATGTTATCATCTAAAGCTGTATACCTAGCGGATGCTTCACCTCTTCTGCTTCCTGTAAAAGATACTTTTGGTATATTAAAGTTTTGTAAGT
>NZAU01000084.1 GCA_002686215.1 Candidatus Woesearchaeota archaeon | reverse complement strand
GTCAACGTCTGCTTCAGAACCAACGTAAGAGAACGCGACGAATGTGGAACCTACGCGAGGAATTTCAGAGAAGATGATTCTAGAACCAACAATCTCGAAACCAACACCAGGTTCCTGAATAACACCATTGAGCGAGACGATGATGTTGTTCTCAGGTCTAATGACGCTGGACTGAACACCTTCAGTAAGCGTGAGTGAATAGAAGACCTCATTACGCTTAAGGTTGAAGGACTGACGTAAGGAATCAAACTCGAACGAAATATCATCCAGTTGTCTCAGTTTACCGATGTAGAATCCAGTGAAGGAAGAACCAAGTTCAGGTGCCTCAGTGAACTGAATCCTGTTAGAGAACGCTGTGAATGCGTTAGTTGCGCCAGGAGGTTGCAGGATACCGTTGATGAATACCAACAGGTGACCAGCAGGATCAGGCAGGTACGAAGTGCCGTTCTCGATAGTCAGATCGAAGGTAGTTTGTACACCATCGAATCCTCTGAAGGAACGCTTGACACGTGCCTTGAGTTCGACAATCTCACGAACGAAAGATTTATATTGATCGCCACCCTTGATAGCATCTCTAGAAGAGAATGTACCAGCGATATCTGTAAGATAGAGACGCTTATTAAGACCATTCTGACGAATATCTTGTACGCGAGCAGCAGCGGCACCAGCAACATTAACCAAGGTACTGATCTGTGCAAAACCTTCAGGGAAACTAGAAGTTCCATAGTCACCAACGAAGTCTCCGTTAGCAAAAGCACCTTGAACCATGGTGACGTAAATCTTATTGTTATCAAGATCAAGTTCAGTGATGATGCCGTAAACATCCGTAACTTGAATGTTATTAACAACCTTGTAAAGTCTGTTACCTACGACGAATGTATTGTTCAGAGAGTTAACAGAAACACCCAACTCAATGTAACCATCAGATGCGATACGATCACCAACTTTAATATCAAGTCCACCAATCTTGCTGACCTCAATATATTTCTTAGAAGATGCAGGATATACAACCGAATTCTTCTCGAAAGTACCGATTAGAGATTCAGTATCAACAGTCAGTGTGCCACCACTATTATCAATGACAGATGCTTCATTCTTCAGGAATGTTGTAGGTGTTGCAGTCGCGCCCGAGTCGTACCCGAGGAAAGGAATATCGTCAGTAAATCCACCCTTAAGATCAATGATATGGAGACGATTTTCAATTTGACTGATTTGAGCAGTTGTGCTGTTCAAACCACCGACAATGTTGTCAGTAATTGCCCAAGGACCAGCGGTAACGCGAACATCGAGATACTTGAAGTTCTCATCTTCATGGAATCCATAAACAACACCAGTGATTGAAGGAGCACCCTGCTTGCTAACAGTCTCGCCCATGGTGAATGGACCATCAGTAATATCACCATCAATTCTAAATCTCTGGTAGACCTGAACAACTTCGCCCTTATTCTCGGTGAGGAGAGACATTTCAGCATATGCATCCGTGCCAAGACTATAAATCCAATCTGCCTGCTGCAGACCACCTCTAATACCTACGGGAAGATCTCTATCACCATAAGTCTTAATACCAAATCCAACGCCATTATTTTGCGTGATATTTGTGTAGTAAGTATCATCACCAAGTTGATTTTTAATAATCGCAAGACCGTAACGAATCAACTGCGAGAACTCTTCCGTACTATAAAGAGTAGAAGCACCGTGATAATATGCATTACCAGCACCATCACCGTAGAAGGATTCAGAACTCGATGTTCCAGAAGGACTCGTCAGAGTATCGTCCAACGCCTGAATCATGAATGTCTGGAGTAGATCCAGAGCATACGTCTTGATATTATATTCAGAGTTAGCATAGAAGAGTTGACCAGAAACTGCTTGATAAGGATCCAGAGGACCTTGATTCAGTTTAACACCCCAGATGTAAATACCTCTCTGGTTGTAGATAGGCGCGACAGCACGATTGCTCAGAGCAAAGTCCATATAGGCATTCTGAATACCATAACCGAAGGATGCTGTTGCGTGTACACGGAACCAGTCATTACCAACAGGAGTGATGCCATAATCATCAAGGGTAATACCAGGACTACTGGATACAGAAGTCGGTTCAATAGTACCTGTGGTCAAGTTCACATTGAAGTTAATATTCTTAGTCTGTTGGTCAAAGGAGAACATGAAGTTGAAAGTATCAAGTTCTGCTCTCTTGAAGAATGCAGACAGAGTGAACTGTTGCTGTTCAGTAATACCAGGATAACCAGAGTCAAATGTTTCATTTGCGCCCGAGAATCTGTATGTACCAGGATTACCACTGATGCTATCAAACGTTTGATAAGCAGTCAGATTGTAATTTCTGTATACAAAGTGTTGAGCATTTGCACTCGTTCCATACATCTTATCGGCAGTAATCGTGCCATCAGGTGCAGCAGCGAAGTTTGTTCTCCAACCAACGTTATAAGAGGAATAACTGGTAGGTAGATTCTCAGGATTTGTCCACAGATTAGTAGAAGGAGTTCCCGATTGAATCGGAGACTGAGTTGCTCTTGCCTGTGCAAGAATCTCAACGTTGCTAGGTGTGGTAAACCAGTTGTATGCACTAGAAATACCAGGGAAGAAACCGAAAGGAGAAACGGGGTTAGGATAAGCGTTAATGATAGTCAACGCTCTTGCCGAAGGACCGTTATCCTGCAGAGGAGTACCCTGAGTAGTTAAGATCAGTGTGTTTACATCATCACCAGCGACATATGCTCTCGCTGGTGGAGAGAACATTTGTGTACCGATAGTAGTTTCATTATTCCTTGTATATACAACAGATGTTGTGATACGGAAATCGGAAATGTAACCGTCTGCATATTCATTATTGGAAACATTACCACCAATGTATAGCAGTTCAGAATTGTTCCAGAATGTGCTAATGGTGCTAAAGAGTGCCAGTTTACCATCAACGTAGAGAGCAGTCTCATTTGTGCCAGTTCCTTCTCTAACAATAGCAACATGGTGCCAGTTAGTATCCATTGGAACAGGTGAACTATTCTGGTTGATCCAGTTAGAAGTATTTCCTGCCCAGAAACCAATATTGCTCGTACCAGTGCCAATATAGAAGTTGAAGTTGTTCTGATTAGAACCAGAAACAATGAAGGAACTATCCGTTCTAATACGACGGATCCATGCTTCCATAGTGAACGTACCATTACCAATCTCAGGCAAGAAGGAGTTGGTTGTTCTGATATAGGAGTTGCTTCCACCGAAGAATGTAGAACCCTGACCAGACGCAACTTGTGCAGTTGCACCAGAAGTAGCACCAGTCAGTGTCTGGTTGTACGAGAAATTGCCCGTAACATCACCGACATACAGCGTTTGATTTGGTCTATCAAATTCAAGAACTGTTGCACTACCACTTCCACCAGCAGTGATATTAATTGTTTCACCGACTTGGAAATCACCGTTGATATTTGCTAGGTTGATTGTTCTAGCTTGAGTGAACTCTCTAGGTGTGGTGAGAACGTCAGTTGCAATATTGTTTGCAGTTTCTTGTAAGAACTCATCATAAATCCAGGTGTTAGGACCAAACTGAGAGTTGACTCTTGCGCCAATTTCATTTTGATAGTATCTCAGGTTGTAGTAGAAGTTTCTAACTGCATCACGTGCAAGATCCGTGCCAGGATTGAGACCATTAGTGACGATATCAACCAGATCACGAAGTCTCCAAACAACTTCATCGATGTTGACTGGAGTCTCACTATCACGATAAGCAGACTCATCAGTATAACCTGCAGCATACTGATCACCTGTTACAGTAGTTCCACCAGCATACAAGAGATTACGAATTGCTTTTTCACCCAGATCTCTAATTTGCTCAAAGGCATAGATTGTAGGAAGCAGTTCTTCTTCAATATAGTTCAAGATACCATTTGCATCGAGATACTTCTCCATGTTTCTGATGGTGCTATTAGTACCGCCAGTTTGAAGATCGGAGATAATTGCATCGATGAGCAACTTGATATCTCTTTCACATTTAGCACTATCGAAACTATAAACTGTAATATTTTGACCCTCAACATTATATGTCAGATACTCATTGGTGCGACCAATAATTTCTTCAGCGATATAATCTTTGTTAAAGTAAAGTCTATCACCACCGATAGCAAAATCATTGCCAGTAGGAGCGATCATATCATTGATCGTCGTTACTAGAGTATCAATTGCAGACTTGACATCTGCACAACCGCCAGGATCATTTGTGATACCCCAATCACCAACAATAATATTATCAGTATTATCATAAGTCAGGTCGCCAGTGACTGCTTGCTTAGCATAGAATGCAAGACGATCGTGAGCATATACAGACTGCCAAACTTGCAGACGAATATGCTGTAGTTCGTTATTGTTGTCGAGGTAGAAACTTGCTGCCTCAACACTCTTCTGGTTACCACCATCACGAATATCATCCGAGATTGCTTGCAGAATCAATGCCAGGTCAGTCTTACAGCGATCTGTACCAGCAGTGCTTTGAGTACCTTCGCTAGTCAATGTAGTATTTCTAGGCATCTCAGTTGCCAGATCAGGATATCTGGTCAGCATATCTGCTGCTGCTTTATCAACAATAACGGGAGAGTTGGCGTTGATTAGATTTGCAGCATCACGGAATCTGTAACGAGAAGAAGCATCAATTCTATTAGTATACAGTTCATCTTCAGTTGCATCATGATAAGTTGATGTGAATGGAACCTCTAAGAATGCATCAATTGCACCACCGATGAACTCATACGCAGGTTCAACTCTAGTGATGGTGCCCAGGTGATCAACAGGAGTACCAGCATTTGCTTGCTCAAGAGTATCAGTGAGGATATCAATGAGGTTACCAAGCGTAGCATTAACATCAAGACAATCATTAGCGGTGTAGTTCAGTTGTCTAACAGCACCAGATCCAGCAGAAACAAATGTGTGTGCATATTGCTGGTTAGCAGGAGAAGCACCAACGTTAACCGTGATTGTAGTTGCATCATACTGAGTGGGTTTCAGAACCTGATCATATACATCGACATTACCTTTGTCAGGATATGCAATCTGTCTTTCATTTCCATCATCAGCACAAGTAAAGACGAGAGACTCGCGCTCAATGGTAATAAGAGATTGAGTTGTCAAAGAGTGGGTGCCGATGGTAAGAACCAGATCGCCAGTTGCAGGATCATATGTTGCTGCGGATGGGGTGTATGTTGTAAATGTATTATTATTAGAATCAGTAATAGTAACATCATATCTCTGCTTCAAACCATGAGAACCAGTGATATTGATAGGAGTATTATTTGTGATAAATGGCAGCAGTGCCTTCAACCTATCGTATGCCCAGACAGTTTCAGTAATTTCAGTCTCAATATGGCGCAAGGTAACAGGAGTCGAAGATCTATCGACATAAAGTGCCGAAGCATCCCAGATATGACTATTAGAACCATTACGAAGGTCTTCAACCAGTGCCGAGCAGACATCACGAATATCATCTTCACAATTGACTGCACCACCAGGAATAGTGAGTGATGGATACTGTGCTTGAAGTTGTGCGACAACTTCTTTAGCAAGCATATCTTTGTTTCTCTCAAGCAGATCTGCTGCATCATAGTATCTGTGAGTCTTACCAGCGAAACCAGCAGGCAGGTTGGCAGAGTTTGCTCTCCAGGTTGCAGCAATTACATCGTTATTGAATTCTTCACCATTCGTGAAGGACTCACTACCAGACCAATCAGCAACATAGGCGTCTCCATATGAACCATCGAAGTGAAGCAACAATTTAGTGTTTGCATCACCTTGGAACATTCCTGTAGGAGCAGTAAATGCAGCGGTGTAGCGGTTAGTATTAGAAACACGAATCTCATCAATGTATCCAGCAAAGATATTTGCGCCAGTGAGATCAGCGCCGATTCTAACATTTGCACCCGAATAATTAGTTGCATCAGTTCCCGATCCTCTCTCAACGCCATCAATGTACAGTTTGATACCACCAGCAGTGGTTGCAGAACGAACGATAGCGATGTGATACCAAACGTTATCAGAAAGAGTAGTCAAACCAGAAGTTACAATATCAACTCCATTGACGTTATAGCGAACTTGACCCGCTTCAAGATACAGACGACCACGCTGCGAATCTGTCGATGTAGCACGGAAATCAAGGAGTGTCTTGGTGCCAGTGACTGAAACAGCAAAAGGTTTGACCCAAAGTTCCTTAGTCATTGCACCAGTTCCAAGTGCAAGTTCGCCAGAAGACGTTGAAGTAACGTATTCATCAACAGGAACAGCACCAACGTTTATTGTAATCGTTGTAGAGGTAACTGCAGTAATGTTACGAGCAGTTCCAGATGCAGGATCAGTTGCTCTTGGGTATGCTTTATTTGTTGTGTTGTTATCTTGAGAACATCTGAATACGATTCCTTCATCAGCGATCGTTACAGTGTTAGAAGTGGTCAGAGTGTGATTACCGATCTCGATAACCATCGTGCCTGTTGCAGGATCATATGTAGTGCCTGTAGCGGCAGTATAAGAACCTGTAGCACCACCACCAGCAGTGATAGCATTAGTTACACCACTCTGGAAAGCATGATCCGAAAGACCAGGAGAAAGTGCCAAAGAGGCACTTCCAAACTTCTTATGATATGTGTTGAGTGACGCTCCAGCAGTCCAAGTGAATGTGAAATAATCTGCACCAGTGGATTGTGTTCTACCAATCTTACCAATGTAGATCTTACCTCTTGCCTGGTTATAACCAATAACTTCACCCTTAGTATCAGTAGTTCTGATAATTTGACCGATCTGAAGGAATCCAGAACCTTGCTTGTCGTCGAAGGTGACCTTTCTAGTAACAAGATCTTCGCTACCAGAGAATACACCAGTGACGTTACTATAATCGATCTTATAGTTGCGAATGTTCTCTCCAGCAGTGAAAGTTCCTACAGCATTGTCATAAGGAATGACATAGTTGCTAATGAACTCGTTTCCAGGGAACTTAGAATCAAAATCACTTGAGTTATCTGTAAAATCAACAATATTGATTTGAGACTTAGAAATGTTGTCAAGAACGATGTTAGGATATGTCTGAGAAGTCAATCTGTTGAAGAGCAGACCGAAGAACGAAGAACCATCAGAAATATTAACCTGTTCAATGAATTCATTGGTAACGGGATCCTGATATGCAGAGGTTGCAGTAATTCTCGCAACAACACCAGAAGAAGCACCAATAATAACGTCATTGAGTTGAATGTCATACAGACCAGGTTTAGACTGATATGTACCAACTGTCTTGCTCAATGCCAACTCATTAGTGATTTGGATGTCCGTGCTGTACATGGGAGCATCCTCTTGGTGAGCAATCGCTGTAGTCTGAAGAACACCTCTAGTAACACCAAGAACTGTAGATTCAGTACCAACAGTGACACTATCAACTCTGAAAATCTCAGAACCTAACTGATAGTTGGCACCAACAGTAAACTCACTTGCAGGAACAAAAGTATCTGCAACAGCATCGGGATCTTTAACTTCAATAGAAGTTGTACCAGCACCAATGGTATATCTCAGTTCAGCAATAGGTGTATTCTCACCAGTTTCGAGGTTGACTTCTTCAACAACTGCAATATCACCATCCAGGTTTGAAACTTGCTCATTGAAGTTAAACAGACCCAAGTTTGTAACAGGAGAAATAGACTCCAGGTTAGCAGCGTATCCAGTTGCACCAACTGTACAGAGTTCAGCAACGCTGAATCCAGATGCAGTTCCAATCTCAATAGTTGCAGGAGTTCCACTAAAGACAGTGCTTGTCAACTTACCGTCAGATCCAGGAATAAAGTTAGTTCCTGCTGCTGCAATACGTGTCCAATTATCAGAAGTGCCCGATGTATGAACAGGAGCAGCTTGCGAAGCAGGGATTGCTGCTGCCGCTTGATATACATGATTACCATTAGTAATCAATTCTCCTAATTCAAATCCATATCCTGCTTCCCAAAGATCAGGAGTACCAGCACCGATAGAAATAACTTCATCAGCAACATAACTAACGCCAGGAGTTGTAATAGTGACACTTGTTACTGCACCACTTGCTACAGTGTAGTCAACTGTAAGACCTATACCAGTGCCCGAAGAAGACGTTTGTTGAGCAACATAAGTTCCATCGGTGTATCCGCTGCCACCAGTCAGAGTTGAGTTATCAAGGGACTGAGGAACACCAACATTACCTTGCTCAATGAAACCAAAGATACCACCAGTGCCAGAACCATCACCAACAACACTTGTTACTGTGAGTCTAGAACCAGACTGTGTACCGACCAAAGTCATACCAACTAAAGGTTCAATACCACTGACATTCTCGAATGTAAATTTGAAAGTATTGATTTGTTGAATCGATACGTTTACATACTTAACACTTGCAGGAGGAGAAGGAGGTTCAGCAAAGACGATGGAATCACCAATAATTTCAAATGATGTATTAGGAGTCTGAACAACACCATTTAAGATGATCATGAGTTGGTTGGCGTTCGCAACAACAGTAGTACCATCAACTGTCAGTGGGAACGCGGTTCTCTGTCCATCAAACAAGTTAGCAATATCATCAATACGCTGTACAACAGAAGTCAAAATGTTCTCAGAAGAGGTCAATCTCTTCTGACGGAACAGAACTTCAGTATTGTTAAACGCAGTATATACAGGTTCAACCAGAGCAAAACTTTGAATGTTAGGAACAGTCGCTTCTCTTGCAAGTTCAACAGACTTAGTTAACTGGAAGAATGTCTCTTTATTAGGAACGAAACCATACTCATTCAGGTTCAGTTCACCGAATACCTTGAAAGATGCGGGGTGAACGTTCTTAATCAGAATATCTTTCCACTCACTAATAGATACAGCAGACTTAACAGCGTAAGAGAAGTCCTGATAATAGTAGGAGTCTTGAATCTTCTGAATAATCTCGGAAGGTTTGCCAACGTCATCAATAAACTGACCCGTTGTTTTGGTAATAGAACCAACGTCCAGAACACCCTTAGCAATCTTCAAACTACTAATAGTACCAGAAGACTTAGAGATAACGCCAGTTACATTGCTACCTTCTTGGAACTCACCAGTGTAGTCAACAATTTTAACAATTCTAGGACCAACCTGCCAACCATTGTTTGTAGAAACATAACCTTGTGCAGTTGCAGTCTCAAAGGTATCACCTTGATAGACCAATTCACCCTCAAGGAAGGTAGAAGTGATAACGTTTGCAGTTGCAGCACCACCAAAAGATGTGGTCAGAACTTGCTGGCGACCATTACCAGCATTAGTAAATGTAATAGAATCACCCAGTTCTGCGTTAGCAGAAGTAATAGCGATCTTTAACTGATCATCTTCCAAGGAGTTAGCAGCACCAGTGATAGCGTAATATGTTGTGTTACCATTCAATCTACCGATAGCACCTGCTGCAATTGGGAACTCAGCACCATCGCCAGTATCTACAACGTTCAGAGTGATTTCAGCACCGTTGGTAATACCATGAGGGAAGGAGAACTGAAGCAGACCCAAGTCAAGGTTGACAACATAGTTGAACGAAGACTTCAATTCAACAGTAGGAGTTGAAGAGTATCCTGCACCAGGATCTTTGACTTCAATCTTATCGAGACGACCATTCTTGATAGTAGACTCAGCAGTTGCACCAGTACCACCACCGCCAGTGATGACAACAGCAGGTGCCTGAGAATATCCAGAACCAGGATCCGTAACTGTAATACTATCCAGAATGCTAGTAGATGTTAACTGAGCATTGATGGGGAAAGTAATTTCAGGACGGAGCGTGTAGTCATGAGGATAATCGTAACCGAAATTGTTATTCTTGAGCTTTTTGATTTTTCCGACATTTTCACCAACAGTAAAGATAGACGCACCCGTTCCGAAGGAAGGAATGACAACTGTAACTTCAGCACCAGATCCTGTCAAACCAGCACCAAGGATACCATCAACAGAGTCAATATCAACAGTTGCAGTTGTATATCCTTTACCAGGAGAAGTAACAAGAACCGATTGAACCTGTCCAGGAATGGTTGTACCTTTAGCATCAGTGCCATCAGCAACAGTAATCTGTACCAAACCACCTTCACCATCGCCACTGATAGGAACGCCACTATAAGTTCCTACTGCATATTCAGTTCCTGGTTCGTTGATTTGTACACGTTCAATTTGTCTTGTAGATTCAATGCCAGATACAACAGGTAATCTGTTATAGAAACCGCCAGCATTAACGATACGAATATCGGAAATAGAACCAACTGCTCTCTTAGAACTTGTAGCATAAGTTGCTTTGGAGACATCNGCNTTNCCTTCNGGTTCGTTAAGAAGTGGGAACTTAAAGGTATCAGCACCTCTAGTAATAGTTGCACCAGAAACAGCACTAATTTCAAACGTTCCCTTATAAGGAGAATCTACAACGTCAAGATAACTACCTTGAATGATAGGAGAATCGTTGGAATCAACTCTAGAAGGATCGAAGTAGTAAGAGATGTTGGTAACAACATCTTCATCAACCTTGAATTTAACGGTAGGTGTAGGGGAACCTTCGCCTGTTACACCTGGTGTACCAACACGCTCAATAGAGTTGAAAGAATATTCCAGTTTATAGAGGTTATCCTTAGCGAAGGACAAGTTACCACCTGCCATGGAAGAGTGACTCAGGTCAAACAGATACTGGTGACCATAGTACATCTTCAGAACAGGAGACTTAATAAAGATGCTTACATCTGATGCTGAAGTAGCGGGATCAGAAACTGCTGCCTGAGGAAGTTTGTAAGTGAATTCAAGAGGACTGATAACGTTGTTTACAGGGAATGAACCGTCATATTCATCATATACAACATTGNTGATTTCTTGAGATGGGTTACCATCGACATACAACATGTCTCCAGCAGACAGGTAATGTCTGGTATCNGTAATNATGTATACTTCATCAGTNTTTGCACGAGCAGTAACCTGAAGAATCTTATCAAGGTTCGTGATCAAGGTAATCTTAAGAACACCTGTCAGACCAGTAATATTGATCGTGCTGTATGCAGCATTGTAAGAAACATCGCCACTATTCAGTGTGATAACAGATCCTACAATGAATGCAGAAGAACCAGATACTTCATCGATTCTTACAGAATAATCATCATCAGAATATGGTTTGAATTTAGCGAAAGAATCTAAATTCTGACCACCACCAGCATTGTATGTGCCGTCTAAGTTATAATCGTCAAGATCAATGTCAAATGTACCAGGAGTTGTATTCAGAACTTCAGGGAAGGTGTAACTATCAATCTGGTTGATGTCATTAGGAATAGGACCAACGATACCGTAAGTAGATTGCTCACTGAACTGCTCTGTGCTGAGATTGCCAGTATTCAGATCGTTAGACCAGAGATTATTGTTTACAGCAACATAAACCTTATTGTTTTCTTTATCAATTCTAGTAATATATCCGCTGTTAACAAAACTAGATCCGTTACGAAGAACTAATTTTGTACCTACTGTAAAGTTAAACGCCTGATTGATTGTCAATTCTTGAACGTTATCGATCTTTACAGTATCGGTAACTTTGAAGTAATATCTATCCTTAACTACTGCAGTAACCTTCAGTTTTTGAGAACCAGGAGAAGGAACAGTAGCAGTTCTAGAGCTCCAAATATCCTTCTTATATGTTAAGGACTCTGTGTCCTCAGTCATGGTTGTTGTTGCATCATCAAAGTCAAGAGACTGAAGACCCGCAAGACCAAGACTAAAACCAGTGCTAGTTACAGTAAGAGCAGATCCTGTTACAGGAGTAACAGCAGTTCTTACAAGTCCAACTTGGGTATCAGTTTGAACACCCTGATCACCAATACGTGCTGCATCAGCATCTTTATCTACTTTGAGACCCCAACCAACATAATCGATGTAATCATAGACATCGTTGTATGCAGTGAAGAATGCAGTATCAGTCCAAGTATATGCCAGAGCAAAATCGCCAGAAGAAGGCAAGTTGGTAACATCAGAAGGTACTGTAGGATTGATTGCACGATTTCTCAGTTTTAAGTTATCAACATAATACTGACCTTGCTCGTTAGAACGGAAACTACCAGGAGTGCCATCTCTACCAGAAATCTGACCAATACGAAGGTTTTTGCTAATCAATGAAGTATTAGCAACAGTAGCAGTAACAACACTAATACCGTTGATATACACGGTGAATACATCACCCTCTTTCTTCAGTCCAACAAACTGCCAAGTATTATCAGCGAACATTGTAGTCAATGTAGACTGCTGAGCACCACCTGCAGCATTAATTGTTGTTGTGTTATTAGTTACAACCAGTTCTAACTTACCATTACCACGATCGTAGTACAACCAAAGACCACCTGTTGCTTCAGCAGCATCACCGATAGAAACAAGAGTTTGTTGTGTTTGACTGTGTGTATCAGAGTTAGTTGCATCGTGATAAAGCATGAACTCAAGAGTCCAGTCAGCACCTAACTTTGCACCAAGTTCGGAAGAGGGAACTTGAATATAAGCATTTACCCAGTTTGCAGGAGTTGCAACATCTCTAGCGAAGATNTTAGCAATACCATCACCAACGATAGTAAGAGCTTCTGTTGCACCAGTACCAACTAAAGTTGGGGTATAGTTGCCAATAGTGTCAGATGCATCTGTAGCAAACTCAAGAAGGAACTCATTACGATTCCATTGAGTCTGACCGAAGATGTATGCATCACCAGACTTATCAACGGTGAGAGTTGTTGCTTCAATACCTTCAATTCTATTTTTATTGAATTGGTTGGTGGTATGGTTCTTGACGATACCATTATAACCAATCTTCATGGTGTCAACAGTCTTAAGACCTGTTGTATTATTGGTTCTGCTGAACGCAACATTCAGATCACCGAAAATATCGATAGCAGATTTTCCGACACAGGTAACATCTCTACCAGGAGCAAGATATCTATAGTTCCAAAGAAGATTTCCAGTAGTGCTAACTTTACCAACCCAAATACTGTCTTTGGTCGTATTATCACTCTTTGCTCTCAGAGTAGAGGTGATATACAGTTCATCAAACTCGTCAACTGCAAGACTTGCGTTGAGGAAGGAATATCCAACATTGCTGAACTCATTAATCCAAGCAACATCAATAGAGTTAGTGCCAACAGTCGCCTTACCATAGGAAACGTTGATTGCTGTAGAAGACTGAGTATCTGCTGTTTCCATGGTGAAGTAAATTTCACCGTTGTTGACAACAATATCAGTAATCTTCTCAGAATCACTGGTAGAAGCAAGTTTTCTCTTAATTGCAAAACTACCAGTTGTATCAATCAGTGCTAAGTATGCATCATAGGGATTACCAGAGTTAGTATTGGTGTATCCACCAATAATCATTCTAGTGTCAGAGAACTTAGTGATTGCTGTAACATTATCAGATCTAGACGAACCAGAGATACCAGCATAACCTTTTTGGAAATCAAGAGTAGCACTCAGACCATTAGATGCTTCAACATACTTGGCAAGAATAACATCTGGGTTATAAGTTGCCAAAATTGCAGAGTTGGGTTTGTTTGTACCAACAACCCAGATATTCTTACCATCAACATATAATTTGTTGAATTCTACGTCTTGTTCACCAGATGTCAGTTCAAGAGTTTTCTCCCATTCCTTAACACCAGTTGCCGACAGTTTAGCAACAAATCCAACAATATTGTCATCGGTATCAAGAGTTTTACCGCAAACATAGATCTCTTTGTCATCATTAACAAAGACATCATTAACTCTTACATTTTCTTCATTCTCAATTAAAGAAACAAAATAATCTGCCTTCTTGAAAATCTGAGGATGACTCAAGATAACTCTGGGATTGCTGGTGTATCCAGAACCAGAATTAAGAATATTGACAGTATCAATAGATCCAACAGCAGATACTACTGCTTGAAGGTCACCAGATGTTCCATTACCATCAATAATAATTGAAGGAGGAATATCTTCGTTGTAACCAGAACCAGTCTGATTGATAACAATTTCTTCAATACCTTTGAATTGTCTAACAACAAAAGTCTTGTTAGTGTTATCCATGACTGGAGTATAGTCAACGAATACACTATCTGTTACTTGCAGGTTGTGAGGAACATTAGTTTGCAGAACACCAAAGTTTTGTCCGCTAATATTCTCAAACGTATAAGATTGAACTGATTCGCCTTTGATTCTAGAGACACGTGCAGAAGCACCGCTACCACCAGTGTCAGTATTATCAAAGATCAATCTATCATCAACCTGATAACTTGTACCAGAGTTTTCAACAACAAATCCAGTGATAGAAGCGTCTTCAAACTTAGTGATAGTCTCAACTTCAATATCAACCTTNGAGTCAAGTTTTACAGTGGGGAAGTAGTCAAAGAGTTGTAAAGGAGACTCTTCAAGAACACCATCGGGGTCATCAATTTCATCTTGAGTGATAACACCATCTCGGTTTTCGTCTTCTACCTCAAACAACAGCAGATCGCCGTTCTCCAAAGTCAAAGAGTTAGTAGATGCATTGGGTGCTCTCTCAACATCAATATCAACATTCTCATAAGGATCACGATAACGAACAACTCCAGTAGGAATGTTTTGCTGAATAGCATCTGCTTTTAGGTTCCATGTGTCAACTACAGAGTTGAAACTAGGACCAAGAATATAGGGGAACAGAGCATTACCATCTTCNGATGCATCGATAGTAACGAAGTAGCAGTATCTGCCGTTTGGATACTCAGGAGTCTTACAGAAACGACCATTATACTGGTCAAGATCACCAAGACCGAAAGAATATTCATAGTCCTCTACAAATTTACCTGCTGGTTCTTCAGAGAGAAGAGGACCAGCAGTTCTGACAGGATTAGGGTTAGTAACGACATCCAGTACCAGTTCTGCCTTCAATCTGTAAGAAGTAGAAAGTCGAGCAATAGAAGATGATTGATCTGTAGGATCAGAGTAACCATAAGGACCGTAGATCGGATTACCATCAAACGCCCAACCAATGATAGGAGAGTGTGCTAGTTGATCTTCCTGTTCTTTAATTAGACCCTGATTATTTTCAAACAGGTTATCTCCCAGAATATATCTCAGACGCTGAGGATTAGACAGGTGAGCATACTCACCACCATATTGGTTGTTGTATCCTTCAAATACAGCACCCTTTGCAGAATCAAACGTAGAAGTTTCTTGAAGGTTGTAAGTCCATTGGAATACGTTTGCAGTAAATTGTGCATCCTGTCCAATCGAGTTCAGATTAATAACAGTTGTACCTTGAATGTATCCAATACCTCTGTTAATAATTTCAATACCAGTAACACGACCAGCATTCTCACCGTCAGTGTCAATAGTTGCTCTAGCAACCGCACCAAAACCATCACCCTGAATAGTGATCTCAGGAGCAGTAGTATATCCAGAACCTGCAGAAATGATCGCAATCGAAATAATACGACCATCGTTTACAATCGCTTGTGCAACAGCACCAGATCCAGAACTCAGGATAACATTAGGATTAGAGGTATAAGAAGCACCACCGTTGGTGATGTCAACAGTCTTGATAGGACCACGAACAGATGCTANACCAGTTGCACCAGTTCCACCACCACCAACAATAGTAATAGAAGGTTGAGAGGTGTATCCTGTTCCGCCGCTATTGATTAGAATTCTAGATACTACGCCCTTGGTNATAATTGCAGTTGCAGCAGCACCCGATCCGCCTCCACCAACGATAGAGACCAGAGGAGAAGAGGTAAATCCTGAACCGCCATTAGTGACAGTAATTTCACTAACAGAACCATTAACTGTTACATCTGCAGTTGCACCAGTACCACCGCCACCATCGATAGTCAGTGTTGGAGGTGAAGCAGCATCATAATCTTTACCAGAGTCAGTGATAGAGACTGAAGTGACAGCACCAAATGTTTTAGTAAGTTCAGACTTATACGACCAGATAGAAACACCATTGACCCATGTTCCAATAGGACCAGGATTAATAGCATTCTTTGTAGAGATCGTAACTGGTGAGGTTGGGAACCTGTTCAGTTTACGCTGGTTACCAGGAAGAAGAGCGGATCCAGGGAAAGGACCGATCTTATAGTTAGGAATACCAGTAGATGCAACATAAACTTCACTGGTATTGAAGAACGAGTTCTGAACGTTAGTGGTATAAGGTCCAATAGCGTTTTGAACTGCTGAAGTATCAGACTTACCTTTGTTAAGGTCAACCGAAACTAAAATATTGCCCTGAGGAACAACGGTAGCAGGTTGAGGAAGTTGATATTGGAATACTGTGGAACTATCTCTTGATGTAACAAGGAAAGATCCATTATAGATGATGGGGTTAGCACCATAGACTGTAACTTGGTCTCCAACCAAAAGACCATGAGGATTATTACAAGTAACAGTTGCAGACTGGTTGTTTACACCACCAAAAGTGATACTGGATACTTCAACCAGTTTTTTAACGTTATACAACCAAGTAGTCAGTTCAGGGTTGGTGCCTGTACCACCCAGTTTAGAAACAGTCAGTTTATCACCAGGCAGATAGTAAGAACCAGTGTCAGTAAGAGTTGTTTGCTGTGCATCAACAATACCAACAATGTTCATGACAACTTCTTGAGGAGTGTCTTTGTTGATGTAAACAGTGAAATTAGAAGTGACTTCTGTAGCAGAATCCCAATCTTCTACAACATTGTTTACAGAACGAGTACACTCAATGAACTGGTTCAGCGACTTTTCTTTGTATTGAACAAGTTCTCCGCCACCAATGACAAATTCACCGTTTCTTTCTGGCCAACCAATAGTAGAGTCAACCGTAATGATTGAATCGGTTGTATTAAGAGGTTCAGCAAGTTTTGTCTTATATGGTACGGTAAACGTCCCAACAATAGTTTCTTCAGACAGAGCAAGTTCGTAAATCTCTGTTGTAGAAGTTTGAATAGACAGGAAGTTCTCAACCAGAGCACTTGCTGCTTGAATATTAGGATCTGCAATGTCTGCAATCTGTTGCAGGAGACCATCCTTGATATTACTAGGATCTCCACTTACTAAAGTAGCACGCAAGATGGTATCAATAGACCATGTTGCTGCAGATGGTTTACTGATCTGATCTTTAGGATAGGAGACAGTTACAGTCTCACCATACAGAAGTTTGAACAGATAAGCAATACTAAAAGATGTACCCTTTGCAGAATAAAAATCTTTGATCGTTTTGATCGATGTACGAACGTCAATTTTCTTATAATCGAGTTCAGGTACATCAGGNAAGAACTGTTCTGTGTACTTATCGAGCAATCGCTTGACAAATAGTGCGTCAAGACATTTTACAGGTGCATCGATTGCTGCAGCTGCTGCAATAGTGTTATTTGAGAAAATAGCATTACCATCTTCGGTATAACCAGTAATACCACTCGCTGCTCTAGCACAACCTTGGAATTGTGCTTTTTTGTAGTTCTTACCCGATTGAAGAACCTCAAAACCCGTAACTTCGTTTAAACCGATGTCAGCAGACGCTTTTGCCTCCGAAGGAGACTGAATAACGATTGTAGGTGGTGCATCTGCACTATATCCAGTACCAAAGTTGGTAATATTAATATCAGTGATTTGACCGTTGAAGATAGATGCTACTGCGGTTGCTCCACTACCACCAATGTAAGTTCCGACATCATTTGTTCTGTTATCAACGATGTACACAGAAGGAACATCATTATAACCGCTGCCGCCAGAGAGAAGTTCAATTCCAACGATACGACCATCGCCATCAACTCTAGTTTGAAGAACTTGTGCTCCAGTAGGATCAACAACAGCAATTCTAGGTACTACCTCATAACCCTGACCAGCATTGAGAACTGTAATGCTAGTAATCTTACCATCGGTCAGAACAGCACGCAAAGATGCTCTAATACCATCTGTACCAGTGGGTTCATCGATATAAATGACGGGTGGTGTAGTATATCCCTGACCAGGATTAGTAATTGTAATAGTACCACTAACAGAACCGCCCACCATGGTAGGAGGTGCTAATTTTGCTCCACCAGGTTGCTGGAATGTAATTCTAGGAGTAAATGTGTAACCGCTACCAGAATCAAGAACTTCAATTGCAGAAACACTACCACCAGTAACAGTTGCCTTGAGTTTAGCAACCTGAGAACCAGTTTTAGTAGGAATTTCTACGTTGACGGTAGGAGGATTGGTATCACTATAACCAAGACCACCTTCAAGCAGTGTTACAGACTTGATACCATTGACCAGTGCCTTAACAGACGCACCAGAACCAACTTCATCATCAATGGTTACCTTGGGAGGATATTCAAATCTATAGTTACTACCAGTATCGTTAATAGATACACCAGTAATCTCTCCTACAGCATTAACACGAGAGAATCCCTTTGCACCAGAACCAAAATCGGGAATAGGTGCCTCAATAGAGAACAGCGACAAGAATCTGCCGTTCAGAGGAGCAGTCTTGAAGATGAATAGGTTTTTATCGATGTAGTAATCAACTTTAGGTACAAGAAGTCGATTATCATAAATTGCGATGACATACTCATCAGCAATAGGTTCATACTTTTCGTTATTTCTTGTCAGAGGGAAAGCAGTTTCACCCTCACCGAAAGAACTAGAAATATTATCCAGAGCAGGAATCGTGTTTTCAACGAAACCGTTCAAATAGGTAATACTGGTGCTAGTCTCATCATCAGCAGCAGTTTTTGCTCTAGGAGCAGTTGTATAAGTGATATTGCTACCGTTTACCTGATAATCTGTACCAGGAATAAGAGTTTCGCCATAAACTCTCACAATGAGGTGTTGATCAGATGGAGGACCAACAGGATTGTCCTGAGAGACCAGAGGAAAGGTTACTGTAGTGCCATCAAACGAATTAATATTATTCTGAAGGGTAATCCACTTCAGTTTAACCTGATCATACGAAATNCCAGGACTTAACGCAATATTTGGAGCATGTTGCGTCTTCTCATAGTAAATTACTTCATCACCGACGAGAATCGATCCATTAGTCTCAAGGAAATCGTCAACACTCTCTACAGTGATATTATCAGCGTCGATTGCTAACGTCTCTACAAGTTTTGTAGCACCGTCCAGGATCCCAATATCCAGTTTATCAATATCGAGATATTGAAGGAAGTTATTGAGAATATTTTGACCTAAACCAGTCTTTTCTTGTGACTTATAGTAATACTCTATAAATCGATTGAAAAGCGGGTACTCAGACTCGATAAAGTCTGGAGTCTGGTAAGACGAGACGTTAGAAACCTTATTTATATCCATCTAATTAAAAACAACTAGAATCGTTTAACGAACCAGTATTTGTAAGCGCATCGAGATCGATTGTTACAGGTGTCTGGTTGAAAACGCTTGGCGTCAAACTATTTAGAGGGATTGTTGGGGGCGGTGTTGTGCCGATCGGAGAAACTGTTACTTCAGGATTAATAATGTTAATGATAGTACCAGGAGTCGATGCAGGAATAGTCGTACTGTTAGCAGGAATGAACAATACGGGAATCTGAAGATCTGTAGGCAGTAAGTTTGGATCAACAACACTACCAACACCAGTAACAGTGTCTGTAATGTTTGTATTGGAAGCATTNGTTACATTGACACCAGCACCGATAACATTAACGGGACCGAAGCAAATTTCACCAGTATCGTAGTTTACCGTACCTGCAGCATTGTTCGTATATACTTTCTTGGTGCCAGAGTTGTAGTAAGTTCTAAGAGTACCAAACCCATCATCTTCAAAATACTGATCAATACCAGGACGATCTGCCGTTCTAAAGGAACCAGACAGTAAGATAGGTTCTTTCTTACATGTTCCATCACTAGCATCCTGACTAGGAGCACTATTGTACAGTGGACTACCTGTAGAGATGCAATAAGTGTTAGTTTGGTTAGTATTTGGTTTAATATACTTCAGAAGAGAAGTTTGAACAGAAACGTCACTAATACCAGAATCTGCTAGGGTAATCGCTCGCTGATAATCCTGTGCTTTAAAGGTAGAGTTGAAGTTATTGATTTGTGTTTGTGTTGCCCAGTCATTGATNGCATTCTGGACATTAGTTTTGATAGTAGATGCATTTGATCCGCTACCAGTATCATACAACACAAAAACTTTAGTGTANATGTAGATATTGTCTGGGTCAATGATGACAGGATCAATAGATGCCATGGCATATTGTCTCAAATCACTAGCAATCTGCTTTTTAGTGATATCATTCAAAGTTGTACCAGTTTTTGTCTTAACAACAATGAATACTTTTCCGTAAATAGGAGGATTCAAAGAATCTCCACCATATGCAACAACAGAATCAGCATTGGTGTACACTCTCTTGGTAATCAGTGCATAATCCTGCGCTGTAACCGCTCTAGACTGTGCTGAGTAGTATCTGGGTGCATTATACTTGATAGACTCAATCGACTCTGCTGCAGCGCCTTGCTGGGAGCGATCCTTGACAACAACAGTAGCATCTGTTGCACCATAAGAAATTCCAAGAGAGTCAGTGATGTTTCCAATGAAGGAGAAACTTTGAACTTCGTTTGCTTCTGCTCCAGATGTAGTCAAATACTCCAAAGTAATGACTTCACCGTCAGTAACTGCTCTACCAACACTGTCATCACCAAATCTNACCTGATATCTCATGTCCTCACCTTCAGAGAGGAAATATGCTCTGCTGGTAGCGGTCAATCCAGTAATATTGTCTACTCTAGAGTAAAGATCCGATGCAGTAGCGGATTCATTCGCTCTAACTCTAACTGACAGAGTTGCAATATCAACATCCTGTGCAGGAATTGTATATTCTTGCTTTGCAAAGGTGTTTACAATGTAATTGAAGGAAACAATCGCACCTTCATAGATTAATAGGTTATCAAACGTAGCAAGACCAGTAGTTGTATCAACTTGTGTCGTAATATTATTAATAACGTTCCAAATAAAATTACCCCCAGTCGCAACAGGACCTTTTGCCAGGGTAATCGAACTAGGATAACTTCCGTTTGTTTGTACAGTTTGTACAGTTACTTTCAAACAACCTTTTGAAGAAGTAACTGAGTTAGGTGTGTAATTTAAAAGTTTTGCAATGTTAACAACATTGTCTCTAACAGTAGAAGAGGTAAGAAATGCCTCATTCATCGCCATGTTAGCGTTGAAGGCACTATAATAAGAATTATATGCCAGAGTGTCGATCAGATACGACAACGCAGAACCTTCAAAGTCATAATCAGAGAATTCTGTACGAGTTCTCAGATATGACTTGATAGATGCTTTGATATCCTCAAAGTCTAGTGCTGTTAGGTTATTCGGTTGCATTATTCAGGTCTCTGTAAAACAAATTCGATTGTTTCCACAATTGGTAACCCTACGATTCTATACTCAAGAGTGATATTCAACTTGTTACCTTCAGGAATGGCGGTAACATCAACTTTTGTTAGTTCTACCCTAGGTTCATACTGATTAACTGTATTTATGATCTCATCCTTAACGGCATCTGCAGTAAAAGGATCAAGAGGTTCAAAGAGCATATCCATGACCTTTGAACCAACGGTGGGTTGAAAAGGTTTCTCGCCAGGTGTGGTCAGAATCAAATTCTTGATCGCCTGTTTGATGGCATTATCATTTCTCACGATACTTGCGTCATCCGTGAAGGGGTTACGTTTGAATGACATTAAAATATCCGCAAAAGCACGAGATTTTTTAAAGTCACCACTTGTAATAGTCTTTAATGCCATCTACATGATGAGATTTAACAAAACTATTTAGTTACTTACCCTGACCCCTATAACGCTTGCGTGCTTTGTTTCTAGATGTAGCAGCATATTTGGTATGCTGACCACAACCCTGCCTCGTCTTTTTGGGTCTCGTCTCGATATTCAACGAACCACTCAAAGATTTTGAACGTGCTGCCATAAATTAAGTTCCTATAATAACATCAGGGGAAGATCCGCAGATAACTGATCTGCAGGGGAAAGTAGTAGACTGGTCTCCTAACTTGTCACCCATTCTACCTGCAAGTTTACCGCCAATATAAACGGTCTTTGTACTTGCAAAGCATTTACGAATGTGACCAGCAGCAGACTCACGTCCGCCACTATTNTCCTTNCCAGTATACTTATGACACCACCATGCATCAGTGGGACAAACAACTACGCATTTACCCGCTTTTCGGGTTGCCATATACTTGGATTGAGTTGGATGCAACGTCAGGAGATCCGTGTCTACGATAGGTATTTTACCATTAATAATCACATTGTCAACAATCGGTTCATCATACGGTCTTTGGGGGTGTGCTCTCCACTGTCCCATCGTATCATGACCCGCAGCATACTCTTTTTGCTTCACAGATGATAGATTTCCACACGCACAAGGTGAAATTGTTCCGCCACCAGGTCCAGGATGCCAAGATCCCCCACCACCACTTCCGTGTCCACTGCACTTACCCATAAAAAGTGCGGCAGCTTGTGGTCCTGAGTTATCGTAGTTCTGATTGATGTGCGCCATATGTACTATTCCTCGTAAGGATTACCGTATTCACCAATAGCAAGACCTAATGTAAAGGTAGTGCCAGTCATATCATTCAAGAGATCAATCTCACCTGATGCTGACCAGTTTTGGCAACCGCCTCCCAGAGGTCCTACAAGGGTGCTGTAAGACGTTGTAGTGGTAGTTCCATCAGCATTATTTGTAGTGCCTCCTGTCTCTCCTACGGGGGAACAGGGGACGTGTCCACAACCTTCTTGAGCAACCTCGCAACTTAGAGTGACAGAGATCTTTACATCGGGTGTAGTATCAGGTTTNAACTGACGTATCATGTATTTAGTGTACTCTGAAGCAACTGGAAGGTCAGAAAATGGTCCTTGAACCGTTTCAACCATTGCTGTGCGCTTAGTTTGCTCAGCAGGAATCACTTTTTGCGTGATTTTTTCGCCAAAATTGTCTAAATTAGACAATTCATACTCATTTCGCGCTTTAAGTTTGTCTTGAATGACTTCTGGGACGTTCAAATTAGAAATATCCTCGGAATTATCAGCATTATTGCCCGCATTCGCTCTCCATTCGTCAACTGCCGCCTGAGAATACGATTTTTGCGGCATGGTTTCGAGTCTGAGGCGCGTTGGATCGAGTTTTTGCAGAAAAGATGGTTCTGGAGCGT
The DNA here is from genome assembly GCA_002686215.1 of Candidatus Woesearchaeota archaeon. The sequence goes on along the minus strand of NZAU01000084.1, from coordinate 2,926 downwards.
TAGAAACTTGCGTTGGGGGCAGTTCATACGCCGCTCGAATCTTATCCAAGCGTTCTTTTGACGGTTTTGCAGGACCATCAGGCATTTTTTCGTAAATTTCTAGCGCATTGTCAATTTTTGATGGATCATAACCAGGAGTGTCTACACTTTGGGTCGTTCTATACGACGTATTGTTCACATAAATCTGTGGAGGGTTGTCTGCAGAGTATCCAGAACCTCCTTTTACGATTTTAATTGCCGTCAACTCACCATTTACGAACGTTCCTTCCACTTCTGCCTTTGTTCCACCCTCTGCAGGGTCTCCAGCAATNCCTAAAGTAGGTTGTCCACCCTGAACTTTGTCCAATCCAACGCCAGGAAGGTTAATTGTAGTGCCTGTAATCGATCCATTAGTAATAGTTACCGATACATCGGGTTGAAAAATGTCGTTAAAAACGTTTGGTGCGTTCTGAGCAATGGAATTAGTAGTAAATTGAGTCGATTTATCTAAAAATTCGTACACTCCCACCAAAATTGCCCTATCGACAATACCATAACCTGCTTTTGCACTGATTACATGGTTACGACTAGAGGTATAATTAGTGTCTTTTGTAAAATTACTACCATTTCCGTCCAAATAAACAACGTGATACGGAAAATTATTCAGATCAGTGTGGAATGTATGTGTAATTGTGTGTCCATTGATNGTATCACCAATCCTCAACACGTCAAAACCTGCTGCACTACCAACTGCTTGGATAGGTCCAACTGATTTAATCCTTAGTTTTACAGTCAGATTGACTACATTAGCGTTTACATCGGTATAGGGGAACGATAAATCAAACGTTGTACCTGCCGTATAACCCTGTCCAGGGGTCATCAACTCTAGAATACGCCATCTTACACCAGAGAACGTGGGACCTGGCGGGTCAGGGGCATCTAGATCTGCAATAGCACTGANAGAAAGTTTTACTCGNAACCCTGTGGCGCTCGTCCCGCTATCGAGNTCATAGATCTGGAAATCTTCAAGTGGGTCCTCGCCCGTGGTAAACGGGTTTTGGGGCGTGTCATAGTTTACACCCTGTGCTTGACCTTCATCCCATACATCAGTCCATGTAACACCNTCATAGGACATCTCCAGGTCAGTGACACCATTAGGTAATGTGGTACTTAACGANACGTAGGAGAAGCACAGTTTATTCGTGTCTGTGCCAATACCATAGAGTGTGGGATGCGGCGCGTCGGGGTCGCCAGTAATATTACCCTCAGGGACTGTATAAGTCAGATTAGTCTTGGCAGGAGCACAACTAAATGCCGTGCAGGGTTTGCAGACAGTCGATTCNTCTGTGGAATCTGGTGGATCGGGATCACCTGTTACTGGATCAGGGGTTCCCCCAGTAGTTGCATTAGTACGAGTTTGCAAGTAATAGCAAGCAATACCAACGTGACCAGCATCATCTGAGGTATCGTACAAATACGAGAAGAATCGATCCGAGAACATCAAATCAAATGATAGTTCATTCGGTCGATACCCATAGTAATACTCGTCTGCACCAAAACAATTGACAGTACGAGATACTTTTCCACAGATTGCGGCAGAACTGGGTGTTCCCCCAGTACGTGTATTAGTAGTTACTGGAAGACTGGGATACATCACAGCAATGCCATCTCTGCGTGGCATATTGAAATTGATATTACTACTGCGTAAATCAGGTACTGGATATTCTGTAAACTCTACAGTTACCTTCTGATCAGCAGCAAGTGGTACAAACTCCTGACAATGATTCGTTGTCTCACATACATCGCCTTGGTTTTTACACCCCACCCTTCAGTTCCTCCAATCGTCGGTAAATTTCATCAAAGTTTTGTTTCGTATCCAAATATTCATCATACCCATCTGGTTTGTACATGATCTTTGTTACATCCTGTAAAGGAATGCCCTGTACATACTGCTCAAGTGCCGCTAAACGTTCTCCAATCTGTTGCAAACACATATTGATAACTTGATGTGCTTCATCGTTATCTCTTAGAAAATCAATCTTCTCTTCACTCATCGTTTGCTTTGCGTAATGTAAATGCTGTACCGTCTTCAGTAATATCGTAATCTAGTTCCGTCCCAATGTCCCAACCAAGTTCCTCACATACTTCATATGGTATCGTAAGGATAAGATCTCCGAAATCGTCTTCTTCAAGTCTGGTTGTGAATCTATGGGACATGCTGCTACAGTCGATTAATTACCTGCGGATTACTGCTTGGATTATCGTTTTTCCACTCAGTCCATAGTGTATATAGATCATCACGAATTTGAGAAGCATACGCAGACGCATAGTAGTCAGCGCATTCGTACATACGAGGGTCTAGAAACCCCTCCAAGATCAATAATTGCTCTATTGCCCATACACGTGTGTCCTGTCGCTCTACGCGGGTCTTGGAGTCCATTTTTTACCTCAGAAAATTTTTTAAAACCTGTGGAAAACTTTTAACGAATAATATCTCAAACGCTCTGGGGAACCTTTGTAGGTTAGGGTAGTGGCCGTTTTTAACATTTAGGGGGGCAAATTTAACTGCCCTCAGTGATACTTAGTGACTGTCCAGTGAGTGTTACATAGTGCCCCTCTTATTCCCTCTCATTATACCTTACTCTCCACATAGTTGTCAACACATTCCCAAGACCATTTGATCGACTTGATATAATCGAAGCACGACATTCTCGGAGTGTTTGGGTAACTGTCTCCCCGTTCATTCCGAATGCCATCGATATACCTCTCCATGTCATATATGGACTGGAAAGTTGCTCTGAGATTCTCTGAATCGTCGTAGATAAGGAACTGCATAAGTCTTGAAGATACTAGGAGGGTTTCTGAACCTCTACAAGGTTATTGTACCATAGTTTGTGATACTTGTCAAGTGCCCTGTGAGTGACACTGAGAGGCGAATGATTAGCAA